>CAZFIJ010000074.1:0-7840 GCA_964519515.1 uncultured Nitrososphaerota archaeon | reverse complement strand
TTAGGCTTGA
The DNA here is from genome assembly GCA_964519515.1 of uncultured Nitrososphaerota archaeon. Lineage (GTDB taxonomy): Archaea > Korarchaeota > Korarchaeia > Korarchaeales > Korarchaeaceae > Korarchaeum. The sequence goes on along the minus strand of CAZFIJ010000074.1, from coordinate 7,830 downwards.
ATTTCATCGCAGATGGACAAATAGCTAATCCTCCCATCGCCGTACATCTCAACTCCCATGCCATCATCTTCCCAACGGAGTAAATAGCATCAACTGTCTCATCGAAGGGTATGGGGTTCTCATACCCCCCTAATATTAGATCAGCATTAACGAAAGCTGAGGCAGCGGCTATAGCGTTCCTAGTATGGCAAGGTACCTCAACGAAGCCACCTACGGGGTCGCAAACCATCCCAACTATATTCTGAAGGGAGATAGCTGCAGCATCTAGAGCTTGCTCGCAAGACCCATTGAAGGCTTCTACGACCATCGCTGATGCCATAGCTCCAGCTGCCCCTATCTCTACCTGGCAGCCAGCTTCTTCAGCAGCGAATGTAGCTCTCTTCCCAATTATGAGACCTACGACACCAGCTGCGAAGAGAGATCTAGCTATCTCCTCCTCTGATAGGCCCAGCTCCTCTAAAGCTGCCGATACCCCTGGGATGACGCCAGCAGATCCGCCAGTCGGAGCAGCTACGATTAAAGCATTGGAATTGCAAGCATGCATAACAGCCATCGATAGAGCTGCAGCTTTAGCATGCAATCCTCCGACAGCTAGCTCACCTCTCTCAAGCTTCCTCAAGATAGAGTTAGCTGAGGGCCTCAGGACTTTCAAGCTCAGTTCACCACTCAACCCCTCCTCTATCGATCTCTTCATTATCCTGTACCTCTCCATCATGATTTTTAACACATCTCGCTCGCTCATCCCGAGGAGCTCAGCTTCATAGCGTAATCCCGCTTCCCCCAAGCTGATCCCTTCCCTCTCACAGAGCTCCTCTACCTCAGAACCGCTTGAAAATATCTCCTTACCTTTCATGGGTAGGAATATGGGCTCGAGGACTCTCTCGCTCTCGATAGGGAGGGGCTCAGGGCTCTTGACTATCCAGATCCTCCTGCCCCGGGATTCGAAAGAGTGAGCTTCTACCTCATGCTCATATCCCTCTACCAAATGGATGTACTCCTCCCCAGTCAACCTAACTGAGCTGCCATTGAGCTCTAGGAACTCGAACATTCCCCCGCCTATGGACCTAGCTCTAGCTACCAGCTCCCTCTCCCTACCCTTCATCTCTATGATAACTTCATTCGGATGGGCGTCCCTGCCTAAATCAGATAGGGAGAACTCTACCTTTATCCCTAGCTCTCTCGCTAACTCGATAGATCTCTTGAACTTCTCATCCGCTAAATCTAAGCCCAATAACCCAGAGACGAACGCAAGATCGCTAGCTTCCTGCCTATAGACTCTCGCGTAAGAGCCCTTCTCATCGAATATTATCCTAGCTTCGAGGAGATCGTCCAAAAGCAGACCCCTAGCTAATTTCCCGATGAAGTAAGATGCTCCCGTGTGGGAACTGGAGGGCCCCCTTATCACGGGGCCTATGACGTGATTGAGGATACTCAACTTCATGAGGGCTCATGATACTCTAATTAAAATGCTTATCTCATCCTCCCAACTATGAGCGAAAGAGTTTTATTGGGCTTTCGATCCTCAGCCCCATGCGGCTTCCAGAAGAACTGCTTGAGAGAGCGAGAGATATCCATTCAGAGACTCCTTCGCACAGGATAAAGCTCGATAGAGTGGGGAGCTTCGGGCTTAAGGTCCCAGTGAAGTTCAACGGCTTCCTCTTGCTCGCTGATGCCGATATCTGGGTCAGCTTACCTAAGGAGAGGAGGGGAGTCGATCTCAGCAGGCAAGTGGAAGTCATATATGAGCTCTCGAACCCTCCTAAAGAACCTTGGGACCTCTGTAAGGAGGCGGTAATTTCACTCCTCGAGAGGTTAAATTACGCTGATGCTGCCGGTATCTCAATTAAGTTCGATGCTCCCCTTCGAGATGGTAAATCCCTCAAGCACTACAGAGTTGAGATAAGCTCGGTAGCTTCGAATGGAGTCATAAATAGGACTAGAGTTGAGGTCTTAGGCATGACAGCTTGCCCATGCACAGCTGAGCTCATAAGGGCTTACACTAATTCTGAGCTTCCAGCGACTCACACTCAGAGGAGCTTAGGTATACTAGAGGTGAGCACTAGGGAGGCTCATCCCGATCCAGATAAGTTAGCTAGCATAATTGAGAGGGCTATGAGCTCCCCACTGAGGACTTACACGAAGAGGCCTGATGAAGGGGGCTTAGTGATCCACTCCTTGAGTAACGCTAAGCTAGCTGAGGACGTAGTCAGGGAGATAGTGCACCTATTCCTCGAGGAGTTCGGATACATGTCTGGGGATACGCATATCTTCGCTGCTGTCAGGAGTATGGAGAGCGTGCACATGCACGATATATACGCTGAGAGATCCTCTACATTAGATGAGATAAGAGAGGAAATAGATTCATCATATCAAATTCGATAATGCATCCCTAACTGCTTCGAAATCTTTTGAGAGGCTCCCGCCTATCTTATAGTTCAAATCCATCTTCTCCATGAGACCCTTGAGTTGCTTCAAGTTCCCTACTATGATTAAATCTACTCTTTCCTTCCCGAACACTATTGAGCTAGATGGTAGGGCTGCTTCTCCCCCAGATGCTAACATCTCCTGCTTTATGACTAGAGCCACTGGATTCCTGACCCCCTTCATGTATATCACTCTCATCTCAGCTTTCTTAGACATCCTGATAGCTCCTTGAGGATGAGACCCTATCTCAATGAAGAAGTCCTCGAAATCCTCAGCTCTCAAATCGAAACTGAATTGATAAGCTTCTACCTCCCCTACTCTCACGTGATCTATTTCCTTCCTCATGAACTCAGCTATCCTTATCGCATGGATCGTTTCCCTCACATCATGAGTCCTTATCAAACTAGCTCCGTTATAAACAGCTATTGCTGTAGCTGAAAGGCTCCCGAAAAGCCTCTTTTCAGGATCTTCCTCGCCTATAATCTTCCCTATGAATGATTTCCTCGATACCCCTATGCAAATAGGCCTTCCTAATATGAGGAGACCCCTCAGCCCGCTTATCACTTTAGAGTCCCAGACGTACCAAGGGACCTCTTGCTCCCTGAAGAAGCCTATGAGGGGATCTATAGCTATTCTATCCTCCCTTATCCCGGATGCCCTACTCAGAGCTCCCCTTAAGAGGCCCCTCAATTCCCTTACCGGATCGCTCCCCTTGACGCTCCCCCTAGCTCCCAGTATCAAGGATAGATCCATAGAGCTTATGAGTTCCACTACCCTTCGATCCGAGAGGCCTGAGACGTCATTTATTATCGTGGCCCCTTCCTCTACAGCAGCTAACGCTACTTCATACCTCTGCGTATCTATCGAAATTGGCACACCTAAATCCTTAATTTTCCTCAGAACAGGTATTACCCTCCTCTTCTCCTCCTCAGGGCTGACGTAAGTGTCTAGATAGGGAGCTGTGCTCATCCCACCTATATCTATTATCGAAGCCCCCTCCTCGACCATCCTCTCAGCTTTTTTCAGGGCTTCATCAGGGTCTTTAACCACTGATCCCTTGTAGAATGATTCTGGGCTCAGGTTTATCGCACCCATTACTTTGACTGGCTCACCTAACCCTATCTTCACCCCAGAGAGGTCAGCCCTCAGGAACAACATCTCCCCCTCGAGCTGAGTGACGCTTATTTAAAGTGACTTCAATTAGCGGTTGTGAGGGAGATTGATCTAGGATTCTGGATGCCTATCTACTTCAGAATAGCTGAGAGGTTGAAACTAGATGTTGAAGAGGATAGAAGAGCTACTAGAATCATGGACTCCCTCATGATAGGGAAGAAGGACTTATCTGAGGAGCTAGAAGATTTGATAAAGGGTGAGGACGTTTTAGTCGTGGGGAACGGCCCTTCTTTGAGTAGAGGGTTCGATTTCGATGGTGTAGTGATAACAGCTGATGCAGCTTCACTGAAATACTTGAAGCTATTCGGGAGGGAGCCTGACGTCATAGTGAGCGATTTAGATGGCCCTCCCGACATACTATCGATGAGCTCTATCAAGGTCTTGCATGCCCATGGCGACAACGTGGAGAGGTTGCTTAAGTTCGTCCCCCGCATTGAGGAATTAGTAGCGACCACACAAGTAGAACCCACGGAGAGAGTGCATAACTTCGGGGGCTTCACTGATGGTGATAGATCTGTCTTCTTAGCTTGCATGTGCGGTGCTAAGTCAATAAGGCTAGCAGGTATGGACTTCGAGGCTGTGAGTGAGTACGATATCGCAGCTGGCAAGGATATAAGGAGGAAGATGGAGAAACTGAAGATAGCTAGGGAGTTACTGAAGTTATCTATTGAGATAGGGTGTCCACTGGAGGTAGGAGGATGGAGCTCATCGCTATAAGGACCCGTAAGATAGTCGAGGGGGACGATATAGTCAGCTTGCTCCTCGCTCTCTATGATCCTCTGGACCTAGATATAATAGCTGTAGCCGATAAAGCTTTAGCTGCTAGCAAGGGGAGGTTCGTGAGTTACGACATAGAGCCCTCTGAGGAAGCCATGAGGCTAGCTGAGGAATCCGGTCTAGAGCCCGGTTTCGCTGAGCTCGTCATAAGGAACTCTGATCTCGTTTTGGGGACTGCTGAGAGGACTATATTGACTGTGAAAGATGGTATATTAGTTGCTAATGCCGGGATAGATCATAAGAATGCCCCTAATGGCTTCGCAGCCTTATGGCCGGAGGATCCGAACTTAGAGGCTAGGAGGATAAGGGATGAGATAGCTAGAAGGACCGGTAAGATAGTGGGGGTCATAATAGTCGATAGCAGGCTCTCCCCACTCAGGATGGGGACTACTGGATTCGCCCTAGGGATAGCTGGCTTCAGGGGGATAAGGGATTACAGGGGGAAGAGCGACGCTTATGGGAAGAGGATATTAGTGACCACTCTCAACGTGGCTGATGATCTAGCATCGGCTGCTCATCTTCTAATGGGTGAGGGGGACGATCTGATACCTTTCGTGATAATAAGGGGAGCCCCTGTTGAGTTCGGGGATTTCGATCCCGAGGAGCTGAAGATAAGCGCTGATAGATGCGCATACTTCAGGCCTATGTATGACTGCTTGCTTAAAACGTCCAGGGGCCCATAAGATTAGTAGAGCGATCTATCTCCCCCTTCAGTTCCCCCTATATTTCGCCGATATGTGCGGATGATGAGCCCTCTGAAGTTAGGCTTTAGTAATACTCTGTGGTAGAGATCATCCAGCTCCTCCTTTCAATCCCCCATGAACTTCGAGCCAGTATGCTGTGCCCCTACCCTTACCATCTGTAGTAATTTTTATATACAACATATTATATACTACATCATATGGAGTATGTGACAGTATCTGCGAAGGTGAGGAGAGAGTTCTACAAGAAGTTGAAGAATTACAGAATTCCAATTAGTAGTGTCATCAAGAGGGCCCTGGAGGAGGAGGTGAGGAGAAGGGAGGAGGAAGAGATAAGGAAAATGTTAGCTAAAGCTCAAACTACCCTCAGGAAGATTCCACCGGAGGAGATAGTTGACGCTGTGAGAGCGAGTCGTGAAGAGAGATGATAGTATTCGATGCATCAGCTCTATTGAATATAATTAGGTCTCTTGGGCCAGACTCACTTGATCACCTCAAGGGGAACTTTATACTAACGCTCACTCCATATGAGATCGGAAATGCGCTCTGGAGGGAATCCGTTCTTCTAAACAGGATATCCATCGAGGAAGCCCTTTCGACACTTGAACTGATGACTTCTTTGTATAAAATTTTAAATATAATCTCGCCTGAAAATACAACACTTATATTAAAGTTAGCGCATAAGCTCAGGATAACCTACTATGATTCATCATATCTGGTCGCATCACGGGAGCTCGATGCCCAGCTCATGACGGATGATGAAAAGCTCAGGAGAAGGGTTCGAGAGGAAGAGGACTTAGTTATAAATATATTAGGGAGGAAAGTAGAGATCCTTTCAACTGAAGAGTTGATCCATTAGTACTCTTTTTACTGGAGGTATTCCGTAAAACTCTAGAGAAAATAGAAGTGTGTGGACATCGCGAACTATACTTCATCCTCTCCGCTACAATAACAAGTTGAGGAAGTTTAAAAGGGAGGAAGTACCTATGAGTGGATGCCCCTAGAGGAGTGGGAGTTAATAGATGAGGAGCTCAGGGAACTTAGGAGGAGGGAGGCTGATTGGGATTACATAAGGAGCTTGCCTCCTAAGCTCAGAGAAGCGGTAGAAGTTTACATAGAGACTGGAGACCTCTGGATATCAGCTAAGATAGCTGGGATGACAGCTGATGAGTTCAATGAGATCAGGATAAGGGCTGGGATCCTCCATTGAGCCTACCATCGACTTGCGTGCTCGATGCTTGCTTCGTAATAGATTGGTCCCGCTGGAGAAGGAGGCATCTAATCAGAGAGATCTTTAGCATGGGCTTCATGCCTGAGATCACTCTCAGAGAGGTAATCACTGAGAAGCCACTAAGAACTTTGAGGGAGCTCATCCTAGAGGGTTGGCTCACTGTCTACCCTCACTCCAAGGAGCTAGAGGAGGAAGCAGTGAGCTTGATATTAGATGCTAGGAGGGACCCCAGGATCCCGAGGATAGATCCTCCAGAGGCTTTATGCGTTACCCTAGCTAGACGTTTAGGTTCAGCTGTGCTGACCGAGAATAGGGGGATAATTAGGGCGTACTGGCTCATGAGAGAGAAGTTCTCACCAGCTATCGTCCTGAATTCCCTCAGATTACTGGCTTATATGTATATGAGAGGCTTATTCTCAGGGATGAGTTTCCTCGAATTGGTCGAGGAGTATGAGAGGGACTCGAATCACTCCTTCTCCCCCTTGGAGGTGAGAGTTGTTGCAAGAGAATTCGGAATTGAGTGATTTAATCAAGGAGTGGGAGTTAATAGATGAGGAGCTCAGGGAACTTAGGAGGAGGGAGGCTGATTGGGATTACATAAGTAGCTTGCCTCCTAAGCTCAGAGAAGCGGTAGAAGTTTACATAGAGGTAGGGGACTTCAGAGAGGCTCAGCATATCGCTAACATCCCGCTTGACGAGTTCATAGATTTATTGAGGAGAGCTAAAGTTTGGACGGGTTGAAGATTCGAGAAGCTTCCTCTGGTTTTCAGAATGCCTTAAGTAGCTTCTCAATATATCGAAAACTCACTCCGACTGAAGGACCTGAGTTAGCAAATTGATTATCGAACTCACTAAACCTCAATACATCTATCTATGAATCTCTCATACCATTTATACTCCTCCGGGCTCACTATATGGATCTCGAAGGGAGTATTAACGCCGATCTCTCTCGCTATCTCCACTCTGAGAGAGAGCCTCCTCCCAACGTCCTCAGCTAATTCCGTCACTATTAGCACATCTATATCACTATCAGGCCTAAGCGTCCCCTTAACGATACTTCCGAAGAGGAAGACCCTCGCAGATGGGTCCTTCCTCTTCACTAAATCCTTAATGATCCTCAAGTAGCTCAGAGGGTCCTCATAGTACTTTTTAAAGTCTCTCTGGAGCTCGAGCTCGAGTTCTATCAGATCCCTTCCAACCATTCGAGCACCTCCTTAGCAATCTCAGCGAAATTGAGGATCCTCTCAGCTATCTCCTCATCATAATCCCTCGGTAGGTATCTTGAGCTTATATAAGCCTCCTCTAATAGGTAGAGAGTTTCTAAGTATCTTTCATAAAATTCTTTTATTTTTTCATCATTATATACTTCAATTATAATCTTAATTAACCTTATTAATGAGTGAGTTTTTGGATAATCCCCGACCTTCTTATAGATCAAGTGCTTCAAATATAGCTGTAGGAATTGTTCGACATGAAAGAGCACTAAATCATGATCCCCTCTATTGAGATCGGCTCTCGCGCTCT
>CAZFIJ010000073.1:0-4457 GCA_964519515.1 uncultured Nitrososphaerota archaeon | reverse complement strand
AAAGCTCGAGCCAGATTACGACAAGCCAGACCGCGAGCCACACGGCATCGCAAGCTCAGAGGGATTTCTCGATAGAGATAATGCCATCCACCCTCAGGATAAATAAGAGGTCTTCGGGTTCAGTTGCAGTGACCGTTAAATGGAGGAGTGGAGACGGTAATGTCACGCTCTCAGCCTCAGGACTCCCTAGTGATGCGAAGGCTAGTTTCAATCCCAAATCTCTGAGATCCGGGACCTCCTCCCTGATCATAGAGACAGGGGAAACTCTGGGGAGTTTCACAGTAGTCGTGACTGGGACTTCAGGTAACTTGACGAGGCAATCGACCTTCCAGCTCCAGGTAACTGAGGAATCTAGGTGCTTGATAGCGACAGCAGCTTACGGCTCAGAGCTCTCCCCACAGGTCAACTTCCTTAGGGAGTTCAGGGATGAGATAGTCTTCTCGACTTACTCCGGCTCCAGGTTCATGACAGTCTTCAACTCCTTCTATTACTCTTGGAGCCCGGGAGTCGCTAAGTTAGTGAGGGAATCTGAGCTCCTAGCGGGATTCGTGAGGATCTCCCTCATCCCCCTCCTAACGATATTAGGAGCTGGGACATATATATGCTCGGGGAACGTCAATGAAGCTTCTATTATCTTCACAGGGATCCTCATGAGCTTCTCCATCGGGGCTGTTTACTTAGGACCTCCCTTCATGATAATATCTAGGAAGTTCAAGTTCCTAGGAGGCCCTGAGCTCTCGAAGAGCTTGATCGCAGCTTTAATGATATCATGCGTTTTCCTCGCTATAGGGATATCATTCACATTTAGCTACGTTGTCATGTTATTCTCATCATCCCTAGTGCTCAGTTCCCTCCTCTTAGCCCCTAACATAATGATGAGAGCTTTCGACGTTCTCCCGAAGTATTTCAGTGAGTACTTCGGGGGAATTTAATCAATTTTTCTCTTATAGTGAGATCTGAAATAAGTTTTAATCAATTCCAGTAGATCGATAATGAAGATCTAAGAGTTCACGCTTCAGGCGGGATCCTCCCTCTTCCTTACCCTCAGGGCCCCAGTTAACTTCTCGCCGAGCTTCCTGAAGTCTATGAAAACGAAGATCACAGCTATCACTATGCCAATTACCGCGGAGAATACCCAAGTATTGTCCCCGAAGATCCCCTCTACTATAGGAGCTAACCCCTTCCCTATGTAAGCTGCTGGTACAGTTATCACGAGCTTCCCCGCTAAGTAAGATAAGAAGAACCAGATGGGGCTCATCCTCCCCAAGCCCATGGGTATGACTATCCACTCGTCCGGGAGTGGGGTAGCAGCAGCTATGAAGTTCATGATGTACATCATGATCCTGCTATACTTCCCGAGCCTCTCATCACCTATCTTCCTCTCTATGACCTTACCCACTCCGTAAGATGCTGAGAAATGCACTAATTTCGCTAGAGTAGCTCCTAAAGCGACGGACACGCCTATCCAAAGCTTATCTATATTAGGGAAGCTCATAGCTATTAGAGCTGCCATCACAGCGTTAGATGGGGAGGCGAAGGGGACTAAGCTTATCAAGAAGGTGAAAGCTAGTATCCCGAGGGGGCCCCACAGACCTATCAGAGCTTCGTATCCCGTGTGCTTCATCTTAAATCAACCGATCGGTCGAGCTTATAAATATGTTGTGGAGAGTTCCCATCACTCACTGATTAATTACTATATATGAATGAGTTTTTGAGAAATGAAATATCTAAAATGACACTTTCTGTAAAATAATTAATGGATTCTTCAGAGGCCCCTATTTACTTTTATAGGAAGATAAAGTCTCTGAAGCATGAGACACCTCTACCCGATGAATGATATCCCTGTACGATAGGCATTTTCTGGAGATTTCTCAGTCATGATCGTGAGCGGATCCGAGAAGTTATCTATGTGAGGAATCCTACCGGTAGCTCTAACTGTATCACTCAGTAGATGAGCTTTTATATGTATAGGCATATATATTATATGCCTAAGCGTACAACTGTAATCCTAGAGGACGATGTATATGAGAAGTTAGTGCAGGAGAGTATTAGGAGGTATGGGACCGCTAGGGCGATATCCAAGGTTATAGGAGAATTGCTCAAGGAGAGATTTAGGAATGACTTGATAAAGCTTATCTATTCCGAGAAAATCGCAGAAATCTCCCAAGAGGAATTCGAGGAGTTCCGTGCGGAACTTAGTAAGAGGTTCGAGGAGAGATGATCTTAGATACGACTTACCTCCTCCCTCTCGCGCGGATAGGTGTGAAAACAGATTTCTTAAGAGCAGTAGCGGATGGAAAGGTGAATGTCGATCTTTCAGATCTAAAGATAAGCCTTATATCAATATTTGAAATGCAAGCGAAAGCATCCAGTTTGAATATACCTCCGGGATATGTCGCGGAGGCTGTCGATATCATAATGAGGTCTTTAGATGTGGTACCATTTTACGAAGGGAATATAGTGAAGAGAGCATACGAGTTACGCAGCTTAAGGGACTACATAGATCGCATAATAGTTGCTACAGCTATAGAGAGGAAGGAGGTCCTGATGACGGAGGATTCCTCGATTTTATCCGTGAGGGAGGAGCTGAGGAGGAAGTATGGGATCGATATAGTGAGTTATCGGGACTTCAAAATATAGCTCTCATGTTCTCAAATCGCGATCTTTTAGCGAGAAATTTCGCTTCAGATAAACTTTATATGATCTCCCACTGCTTCAACGTTATGAGGCGTATCGATAAGGAGATGAAAGATGGGATAGAGGAAGTCCTGAGGAGGGCTAAGATCTGCAGGATAGCTATGTGCGATGAAGGGGTGCCTTACTGCGTCCCCGTCATCTTCTGTTACTCCGATGGGTTCATCTACGTACATTCAGCGAGGAAGGGGAGGAAGATAGATGTCTTGAAGAGGAACAACATCGTTTGCTTCGAGACTGAGGTAGATATCAGCCTCATAAGAGTTGGAAGCCCTTGCGAGTGGACTCTAGCTTATAAGAGTGTGATAGGAGTGGGTAAAGCTAGTTTCGTCGAGGACAGGGAGGAGAAGAGAAAAGCATTGAACTGCATAATCAAGAGGTATTCAGATGAGGATCACGAGATCCCGGATGAGGAGCTAGATAAAGTGGAGGTCATAAGGATTGAGATAGAGGAGATGAGTGGGAAGAAGTCGCCGTGAGTTTGATTCTCTTTCAATAGCTCCTTCGGACTCGACTATACACGTATTACGGGAATCCTACTGCTGCGAGTGAGAGCGACGGTGATGCTACTTTCTACTTCTTCGACGATTTCGACAGGGGATTAGATACTAGGTGGATCCCCTATTCAAACTAAAATTATACGGTCTCAGGAGGTTACATAAGGATAAAATGGGGGCGGTATAGAGAAGGCATTAGAGCAGTACTTTAGAGCTATGGGGGGTAGATAGGAAGAGGATCGAAGAAATAATCAAGAACTTGAGGAGATCTAAATGACCTCTAGAGAATATCTCCTCCTCAATGCCTCTAGATCGCTCCTTAGGAGCTTCATAGCTAGCGGGAGCTTCTCCAATATATCGCTAGCCGTTATCCCATCTTCTCCCTTCTCCTCAGCCGCTAAGTCGCCAGCGAGCCCATGAGCGAATACGCCCATCCTCACTGAATCCTCTAAGCTCAAACCTATCCCCTTCATAGCGGCTATAGTCCCAGTGAGGACATCTCCAGAGCCAGCTGTAGCCATCCCCGGGTTCCCAGTCATATTTATGAAGCACTTACCGTCGGGGAAAGCTATTACGCTGTGAGCCCCCTTCAGCACGAGGTAACAATTGTTCTCTGAAGCGAAGCCCCTAGCTACTTCTATCTTCCTCCTCTCTATCTCAGCTATTGGGATGCGAGTGAGCCTCGACATCTCCCCTAAGTGAGGTGTCAATATCGTCTCCTTTCTACCCCTCAAAACCTCTATGTTCCTGGATAGGGCTGTCAATCCATCCCCATCAACTATTATAGGCTTATCTATAGCTTCTATTAACTTCAAGATGAGCTCCTGAGTCTCCTCATTCGTCGAGACCCCGGGGCCCAGAGCGACTATATCCTGCTCCTCCGCTATCCTGACTATTAGATCGAAGTTCTCAGATGATATAGAGCCTTGATCATTCTCCTCAAGAGGTATGTAAACTACTTCACTTGCCTTAGATGCGATGAAAGGTATTATCGATTTAGGAGCCGCTAATCTCGAGTAACCGCCTCCTGCCTTCAGGAAGGAGAGAGCTGTGAGATAAGGGGCTCCATAATAATTCCTAGAACCTGAGACAGCTAGGAACTTACCGAAGCTACCCTTATGTCCCCACTTCACTCTCTCAGGTAGCTCTATGGGGTCATTGAGCTCCACTCTTATCTTAGAGCACTCCTCAGGTGGGTAAGATATGGGACTAACTAATAACTTCCCGCAGTAACTGAAACCTGGATAAAGCACATTCCCGTACTTA
>CAZFIJ010000072.1:0-6231 GCA_964519515.1 uncultured Nitrososphaerota archaeon | reverse complement strand
ACCCACGTCTTACGGGTGTCCCCCTCAGTGCTCCAGGGACTGGAGCCCGCCGCCCTACCTTTCCAGGGCATGACCCCTATATCATAGGGGGACGCCAGGCTGGGCCACGGCCCCTCACCAGATCTCGCGTGGAGATTATATAAAGTTAAAGGGGGATGCCTCTCTACCCAACTATATAGATTTATGTCCGTCTAGGATCCTGAGCAGAGGGAAAGAAAATGAGATGTGCTTACTGCAACAAAGAGGCAAAGATATATGTGGAAAACCTTGGCTCTTGGGTCTGTGAGGATCATTTCGAGAGATACTTCCTTAAGAGAGTTGATAGAGTGCTGAGGAGAGTTAGGAGAGGTAGTTCCCTCTTATTCGGGATATCCGGTGGGAAGGACTCTGTCGCTGCAATACACTCAACTAGTCTCCTCAATGAGAAGTATGGATTCAGAATAGGGGCTGTAATAATAGATACGGGTTCAGATGAGTGCTTGAGGGTCTTCAACGAGTTGAAGGATATTTTGAGCTTCGAAGGGGAGGTCCTTAGCTTGAAGGATTGGGGGATAGAGATCCCGCGAGATCCCAAGCTCGCTTGTTTCATCTGCGGGATCGTCAATAGGTACTTATTGAATAGATACGCTGTTGAGAGAGGGTATGATTACGTCGCTACTGGTCATAACTTGGATGATATGGCATATTTCGGCTTAAATAATCTCATAAAGCACTCCTTAGATTACCTCCTATATCAATATGATTCAGTGACAGAGCCTATACCTGAGCTGAGGATGGCGGGGAAGGTCAAGCCCCTCTTCTGGTTGAGCGATTCCGATTCTCTGAATTACGTCACGCTAGAGGGACTCCCCAGATGCAGTACTAAGTGCCCCGAGGGGTTGGATAAGCAAGCGATTATCAAACCTATATTATATGAGATAAGGAAGAAATGGCCTCCTTCTCTAGTGAACTTCGTTAGCAGCATCAGAGAACTAGTGAAAATGGCTGAACATCCCCAGAGGAAGGTGAACTTATGTGAGAGATGCGGATATCCGACATCCGGGAAGATATGTGCCTTCTGTAGGCTTAAGGAATCGATAGGGGGTCTGAGATGAGGCTATTCGATGTACATTGCCATTTAGAGGATGAATCCTTCGATGAGGATAGAGAAGAGGTATTGAAGAGGGCTAGGAAAGCCGGTATCGTGGGGATCGTGACATCACCATTGGATAGGGAAGATTCGATCAAAGCTCTTTCCCTCTTCTCAGGGAACGATTTAGTCAAGGTATCTATAGGCCTCGATGTGAGCTATTACGGGGATGAGGAAGAGATAGAGGGAACTATCGAGCTCATACTGGAGAATAGGGATGAGATAGTGGCCATAGGTGAAGTCGGTCTAGATTATAGGGTCGCCTCGATGGGAGGCCCCGGGAAGGAGAGGCAGAAGGAGGTCTTCAGGAGGTTCATAAGGCTATCCGAGGAGTTGGATAAACCGTTAGTGGTCCACAGCTTATGGGCTCAGAGGCCCGTCCTCAAGGTCTTAGATGAGGAAGGAGTCACTAGAGTTATCTTACATGCATTCGGAGGGAAAGAAAGCGATGTTGAGTTCGCTGTCAGTAAGGGGTTCCTCATAAGCATACCTACGAATGTAGTCAGATCTTCTAATGTCAGATCGGTAGCTGAAGCTACTCCTTTGGAGAGTATGGTGCTAGAATCAGATTCTCCAGTCTTAGCTCCAGATGGGGGGAGGAACGAGCCCTCCAATATAGTGCGATCAGTGGATTTCATATCGAAGCTCAAGGGATGCAGTCCTGAGGAACTCTCGGATATAACTACGAGTAACGCTAAGAGGGTGTATGGTATTTGAGGATCGCTTATGATCTCATAGGATCTAGGGAGACTGGGGCTGTCGCTATAGTCGATGTCCCAGAGGGGATGGACCCCCTGAGGGTAGCGGAGGAGATATTGAGGAGGCATCCTCACGTCAAGTCCGTCTTGAGGAAGGCTGGAGGTAGGGAGGGCGATTACAGGACGAGGCCCCTAGAACTCATAGCGGGATCCGAGGATACGGAAGTCATACATAAGGAACATGGATACAAGCTTAAACTCGACCCTAAACTCGTTTACTTCTCCCCTAGAGAGGCAACTGAGAGGCAGTTGCTCTCAGATTTAGTTGAGGATGGGGAGCTCGTATTCCTGATGTTCGCTGGTGTGGGGCCTTATGCTATCGCTATAGCTAGGAGGAAATCCGTCCAGATAGTGGGAGTGGAGATAAACAGTATCGCAGTCAGGTACTTCCAGGAGAATATTAAGATTAATGGATTGAGCCATAAGATCTTCCCAATAGAGGGAGATGTCTCTTATTTAGCTCCAGCTATGAGAGGGAGGTTCGATAGGGTCCTGATGCCCCTCCCTCTAGGTGCTTACCGCTTCATAAGGGAGGCCCTGATCTCACTCAAGGAAGGGGGAGGTTACGTCCACTTCTATTACTGGGGTGGAGGGGATGCCCTGAAGCAAGCTGAATCCTTATTTAAGAGGGAGGCTGCGAGTTTCGGACTCGAAGCTAAATCGATTGGCTTCAGAGTCGTCTCAAGCTATGCTCCAAGGGTCGAAAAAATCAGGATCGATTTTTTCGTAAAACCCATGTTAGTTAAATGAAACGATCAGGCAGGATTATATAATCGGGGCTAGGTAGAGTAAGGGACCCTCGGGACCTCTGAAGGGGGAAATAGGGATGGAAGGTAAGACGCTTATCTCAGATAAGATTCAGGTCAAATTTCAGGAACATCTAAATTATCTGAATAAGTTATACCCATATGAAGAGTCCCCTTTTCATAAGCTCTCTACCTCCTACAAGAGGATGGTCGAAGCTATCAGGGAGGTCCCCAGGCTCCTCTCCGATGGCCTATCCGAGCTCTTCATGAGCCAAAAACAGGAGATCTTGAACCATTTCTCTGAGGATATAAGGTTCCTAATAAGCTCTGGAAATTTAAGGGAGCTGGATGATGGCGAGATAGAGACAATACTGAGCTTTCTAGGGGACCTAATCGATTCGATATATACGATGGTGATCAGGAGGGCCTCTAACGATATTCACAATTACCTGAGATGGACTCCCGAGCTCGGAAATACGGGAGATAACTTGATTAAGAGTTGTGAGCTCTTCTATAAGGAGCTATTGGAGGAAATAGCTAAGGCTAAAGCTGAGAGAGATATCTATAGGGAGAGAGCTGAGTCCATGGAATCTCTTGATGTGATAGTGACGGGGAAGTATAAGATACTTGAGCTCCTCGAGAGAGACGGCAAATCCCTGAAGCCCGTAGAGATAGCGAGTAAGCTGAATCTCAGCGAGGTGACCGTGAGGAAGTACATAAAGGAACTAGTTGAGGAGGGGCTGATAATAAAGAACGATAAGACTAGACCTTACACATACTCCTTAGGTGATCCGAATTGGAGAGCGAGATTGAGGAGAAAGGAAAAGAGCTTATAATCCTGGTCTCACCTATATGCGAGGAATCTTTAGAGGCTTCGATGAAGTTGAGGGAATGGGCGCGTGAAAGAGGCTATTCCGTGAGGGAGATCTCAGCTCTAGAGGATGAAGGTTTGAGCATCATAATCGATCTCAATATAAAGAGGTTACCCGCTCTTATCTCGAACGGTAAGCTGATTTCTCAAGGTAGGATTCCTGAGGACCTCGATTCCCTCTTGGGAGATCTCGTTTGAGGACGGATGTCCTAATAGTAGGGGGAGGTATAGCTGGCTCTACTCTCGCCTCCATCTTATCCTCCAAGGGCTTCGATGTAACTATAGTTGAGAGGAAGCCGAGGATAGGCTACCCTCATCACTGCTCCGGCATCCTGGGGTTCGACGCGATAAGGGAGCTCGTGAGATTCTCAGAGGATTGGGTCCTATCTGAGATAAATAGGGCTACCTTCATCTCCCCCGGGGGCTTGAAGATCGAGATAAATAAGCCGCTCGCGAAGGTCGTGGATAGGTCCATGATGGATCGAGAGACGTGGGAGCATGCTCTCTCGCTCGGAGCTAAGGGTATGTTATCGACACCATTCAAGGGACTGGCATCTAGGGATGAAGCTATCGTGAAGGGGGGGACTATATCTTTCGATCTCATAGTCGGCGCAGACGGATCCCTCTCATCAGTAGCTAGAGCCTTCGGGTTGAAGGAATTGGAAACCGAGTTAGGATTACAGAGGAAGTGTGAGGGGGATATAGGGGATGGATACTTGGTTAGAATTTTGAGAGGGAGCAATTTCTCCTGGATACAGCCTTGGGGAGATTGCGTGAAAGTAGGGGCTATAGGTGAATTTGGAGAGGTAATGGAGGTCATAAGAAGCTGCGAAGCTCCTATAGGGAAAATTGAGGGCAATCTAATACCAAGAAGGCCTAGAAAAAGGTTTTACGGTGAGAATTTCGCTCTAGTAGGGGATGCCGCTGGTCAAGTTAAGCCGCTAAGTAGAGGGGGCGTCCTCTTCGCCGTAAGAGCTGCTAAGATCCTAGCTGAGGAGTTCGAGTCAGGCGGAGTGAGGAGACTCCGCTCCTATGAGAGGAGATGGCGAGAGATGAACCGCAGGGAGGTAGCGTTAGGGATCGTCGCGAGGAGGTACTTAGAGGGGTTATCCAACAAGGATTTGGATAATATTTTCCTATTTTTAAGGGATTTCGAAGATATTATTCAGGAAAGTTTCGAGACGGATAGGCAAATTTCCCCACTCAGTAGGCTACCCAAGGCCAAAGTTCTTAAGCTGGCCCTCATGAAACCTAGGGCAACGCTCTGTGCTATGATAGAGTTAATGAGGCAAATGGTGGTAACATGGTGACGATATCTAGTGCTCTACTCGGTCTAGCCACTTTCCTGATCTCGATAACCCTCATCAAGAGATACTCGAACATCCCCGAGGTTACATCGATCTTGATGAGCCTCAATATAGGCATATACTTCCTCACATCCCCTGCTTTAGTATTCGCTGACAGCCCCATTCTGTTCAGATACGGTAGCTCCGGCTCTTACTTAATCTCCGGGAGGTATGAGACCTTAATAACTTCTATGTTCCTACATGCTAATCTAATACACTTATTCCTCAATATGTACGCTCTTTACATCCTGGGGAAGGTGGCTGAGATATCCCTCGGGAGAGCTAAATTCATCTCCCTCTACTTCCTCTCAGGGCTGGTCGGCAATCTCCTCTCCTGCATAATTGACACAGGTAGCGTGAGCGTCGGGGCTTCGGGAGCTGTCATGGGACTCCTCGGCTACATAGTAGCTATGGAGTATAGAGTGACGGGGAAGTTCAATCCATCCACAGTGCTCTTAGCTATCTTCGTCATATTCGGTGGCTTCTCCGCTAATGTAGATGTTTTAGCTCATCTAGGCGGTTTCCTAGTGGGGTTGGGGTTGGGACTCTCCAGAGCTCCTGCATGGTGAGAGGATGTTAGTGAGGCTGATCCCATTCGGTTTCGTGTACTACTGGATCCTCGAGTACCTCAGTGAGAACCTCCCTAAAGCGTATGGAGTTGAAGTCATAGTCAATAAGGGCTCTCTCACGATCCCAAAATTCGTTTATGATGCTGTTAGTTCTCAGATAATGAGCGAGAAGTTCTTAGATTACTTGAGGGCCGTGGATAATTGGCCCAGAAATGAGAAGATATTAGCCATAGTAGATGGAGATGCTTACGCTAGGGGCACGAACTTCGTCTTCGGTCAAGCTGAAGTCGGAGGTAGGTTCGGGGCGGTCTTCATAGCTAGGTTGAATCCCTCCTTCTACGGTGGTCCTGAGAACGACGGCCTATTCCTCTTGAGGATATTGAAAGAAGCATCTCATGAGCTCGGCCATATGTTGGGGCTAGGTCATTGCGATAACGCTAGGTGCGTCATGAGCTTCAGTAACTCCATATGGGAAGTGGATAGGAAGGGCTGGATGCCTTGTGATAAGTGCAGGAGGTCGATGGGCTTTGATTCCCAAGCTTGATGAATACGATCTCCTCATTTTAGATATAGATGGAGTCGTTTGGCTGGATGGGGAGCCTATAGAGAGCTCTATAAGGGCTATAAATGAGATGAGATCTGAGATTAAGATAGTATTCTTGACGAATAACTCCACGAGACATAGGAGGGCTATCGCGAGCTTATTGAGGGATATAGGAATACCATGGGTCTCTGAGAGGGATATATTTACGAGCGCGAGCGTCCTAGCTAGTCTATCCAGTGAGTTGGGGATAAGGAATTGCTACGTCGTG
>CAZFIJ010000071.1:0-15277 GCA_964519515.1 uncultured Nitrososphaerota archaeon | reverse complement strand
AAGGGACGATAGATCTTCCCGGGGGCTATAAGCTTGAGGCTATTATAAAACACATAGGAGGAGTCGCAGCTTATGCTGTAGAGGCTCAAGTATACAAAGGGAGTATGGACAACCCTTGCTTAACGGGAAGAGGAGTCTGGGCTTACATGGAAGGCGGGGGCACGCTACCGACGAGAGCTGAGATAGTAGTTAAGGAGAACTGCCCGTTCGATAAGGGAGGTAAGATACTCTATAGAATTATAATAAAGGGAGATGAGAGCGATAAGGAGAACAGGACGATAGCATTCGATATAATAGATTCCATATACTCTCCAGATGCTAATCTCACGCTCAACATAGGGTTCCCGAAGTCGAAGGAGTACGATGCAGCTAACTCTCAAGTGACTATCCCGGTGACGCTGAGGAACGAGGGCCCCGCATCAGTGAGCTGGGTCAGGGTACTCTTGACATGGGGGAGGTTGGAAGGGGAGGGCTCGATAAACTTGACTCAATCCGTCCCGAGTCCCTCATATTCCACGTCTAGTAGCGCTAATTACTCCTTCGGCGGTCTAGATGTCAACAGATCCTACAGCATGAGCTTCACATTCGTCGCGGGACCCGGTCAGTACAAATATGGGAACTACAGCGTCAACTTCCTCGTCTACTACGGGACTAAGTTCAGGTATGAGGGGTTCAATGCCACGAGGAACGCGAAGATATTCAGGTACGATCCCTCAGCATTCAAAGTAGTTAGCGATAGCGTCAAGCTGGTCTTCGGCTTGAAGTACAAGGGGAGGGTGGGGAATCCCTCAGTGAGCGTGGTAGCTGAGAGGCCCACAGGGGATATGGAAGTAGATGAGGGGACTCCTATATCATTCAGCTTCTACCTCCAGAACACCGGGGCTGATTCAGCGTATAACATCACTATAAGGGTCAATGTGAACCCAGATCTACCCACAGAAATAATAGCTCCATCCTCTGTAGCGGGGAGGTCCTTCCCCATAGTGGTCACTAAGGAGATGCCGCCTAAAGCGAGGAGCGAGAAAGTGGAGTTCAGGATAGTAGTGCCGAAGGGATCGGGGGGCACGATATACAGAGTCAATATAACAGCGGGTTACTTCGACATAAGGGATAAGTACTATGAAGCGACCCGATTCTTCACGATAACCGTAAGACAACCGGGCATATCTAAGCTTTATGTGACTAAGACGATATCCTCCTCTACAGTCCCAGTGAATGGGACTATAGAGGTCAACGTTATAGTGAGCAATAACGGCACGGCAGCCGCTAGCAAAGTGACGATAGAGGACGATTTCCCGAGGGACTTATTCAAGTTGGTCTCTGGGGATACTAAGCTCACAGCGAGCAGCCTGTCCCCTGGAGGAGTCCTAGCCCTGTCATACAAGCTCAGAGCAGTTAGGGATGGAATAGCGACCTTCGGGTCAGCTAAAGTGACTTATGTAGATCCTCAGGAGGGGCAGAAGACTATACTATCTGCTATGAAGTCCCCAGTCGTGGTAACGATAGTGAAGCCGGAGCTCTCAGTGAGAGTCGAGGATATACCTCCTAACGTGACGAACGTGAACTCCCTGATCCAATTCTCAATATACATGATGAATAAAGGGAATGGGGATGCTAAGAAGCTGAGCGTTGAGATGGAATTCAGCCCGGGCCTTTACATGGTCAATCCCCCGACTTTAGATAAGGGGGAAGGTGTAGTGTGCGAGCAACCTACATGGGAGCCCAGAGAGGGCTCAGTGAAGCTAGTCCTGAGTTGCGATACTGTGAAGCCCCAGGGCTTCGTGAAGATGATATTGAATTTGAAGACCCAGACGACTGGGAAGCAGTGGATAAGGGTGAACGGTATATCCTACTTAACGCCAGACGGTTCCTCTAGGATAAGCGTACCCGCCCCATACAGTTACAGCACAGTAGTAGTCACCCCATTCGAAACTAGAGTGTTCTACCTATCGATATTCACGTTCTCCGTCCTCTTAGTTGCTATGTTCGTTATAGGGGTCACTAGGGGCTTCAGCTTGAGATTGGGCAGGAGGGTGGGGAGGAGGAGGGTAGGTGGCTTCGAGAGCTAACTTTAAAATAGTGTGGCATGTGGTTGGGTAGGGTGAACGCCATGGGAATGGAGTACATATATGCTGCGTTGATGTTGCACGAGCTCAAGAGGAAGGTAGAGGCTAGTGATTTAGAGCAGGTCCTCAGAGCTGCGGGGGCTGAGCCCGATCAGGCCAGGATAAAGCAGTTAGTGAGCGCTATATCCAACGTGAACTTAGAGGAACTGATAAGCCAAGCTGCTGTGATGCCAGTAGCTCCAGTAGCAGCACCCGTTGAGAGGAAAGTAGAGGAGAAGAAGGAGGAGAAGAAAGAAGAGGGGAAGGAGGAGGAAGAGGCTGCTCTCGCTGGCTTAGGCGCTCTATTCGGCTGAAACTTTTTTAAATTTTGAATCTATTCTGATTTGTATGCGAGGGATAGAAGTAGAATTCCTCAGATCCAGAGGTTACGTGAGGAAGAGATGCCCTAAGTGCGGTGAGTACTTCTGGACTCTGAAGGACAGGGAGACCTGCGGGGAAGCTCCTTGTGAGCCGTACACATTCATAGGCCGGGGGAGGCAGAAGAGCTTAGAGGAAGTGAGGGAGGAATTCCTGAGGTTCTTCGAGAGGAGGGGGCATACGAGGATAAACAGGTACCCAGTTATAGCGAGATGGAGGGAAGATCTATTCTTAACTAGCGCATCTATAGTCGACTTCCAGCCATTTATAACAGCTGGGATAGTCCCACCTCCAGCTAACCCTCTTACGATATCCCAACCTTGCATAAGGCTCAAGGACATAGATAAAGTAGGGCCCACTATGGGGAGGCACCTCTCTATATTCGAGATGATGGCCCATCATGCGTTCAACACGAAGGAGAAGTTCGTCTACTGGATAGATAGGACTGTTGAGCTCTTTCATGAGTACGCGACTAGCGTACTAGGCATACCTGAGGAGGAGATAACTTACAAGGAGGGGATATGGGAAGGAGGGGGGAATGCCGGCCCTGATCTAGAGCCCATAGCAGGGGGGCTCGAGATAGCTACGTTAGTCTTCATGCAGTACAGGATAGAGAACGGTAGATACGTGCCCATGGACACTAAAGTAGTTGATACAGGTTACGGTCTCGAGAGGATAACCTGGTTCCTCAGGGGGGATCCCACTGGATTCCATGCCGTCTATGGAGCTCTCCTGCATGAGTTCATGGGTAAACTCGGAGTTAGCGAGCCAGATTTATCTCTCCTCTCTGAGTACTCCAAAGTATCATCTATACTCAGGGAGCTCGAGAAGGGGAGGAGCATCTCCTCCCTCAGGAGGGAAGCTGCTCTCCTAATAGGGGTCAAGGAAGAGGAACTGGAGGAGAAGATAGCCCCTATAGAGGCAGTATTCTCACTCTTAGATCATACTAAAGCCCTCTCCTTCATGATAGCTGATGGCCTGGTCCCGTCTAATGTCAACGAGGGCTACCTAGGGAGGCTCTTGATAAGGAGGAGCCTCAGGACGCTCAGCCGACTGGGGAGCGAGGTCCCGTTGTCCGAGCTCACAGTCAGGCAAGCGGAGTATTGGTCCTCCAAGGGCTTCCCGGAGTTGAGGGAAGCAGTAGATAGGATAGCTGAGATAGTCAGCATAGAGGAGGAGAGGTATAAGGAAGCGATAGGGAGAGGGACTAAGATAATCTCGGATTTAATGAGGGAGAGGGGGAAGATAAGCGTCGATGATTTAATCATGCTCTACGATTCGCATGGCCTCTCCCCAGATATAGTGCAGAGGGTAGCTGGTGATTTAGATGTCCCAGATAACTTCTTCGAGATGATAGCCGCTAGGCATGAAGCTAAGAAGCCGGAGCCACCTAAGGTCTTCGAAAAGATAGATGAATTGAGGAAGTACCCCCCAACTAAGCTCCTCTACTATCAAGATCCCTACTTATTGGAGTTCGAGGCCAGAGTGCTAGGTCACGTCGATGGGAAGGTGGTGCTCGATAGGACCGCATTCTACCCTGAGGGTGGGGGCCAGCCCTCTGACATCGGTTCTATCGAATGGAGGGGGGTCGAGGTCAAGGTAGTAGGGGCTGAGAAACACGGGGGCTGGATCCTTCACTCAGTGGATGGAAACTTACCCCCAGTCGGTGAGGTGGTGAGAGCTAGGGTGGACAGCTGGAGGAGGCTGAACAGGATGAGGCATCATACAGCCACTCACGTCATACTTGAGGCAGCTAGAAGGGTTCTAGGTTCTCACGTCTGGCAGTGGGGGGCTCAGAAGGGGGATGAGGAGAGTAGGCTAGATATAACGCACTACAAGAGCATAAGCCAGGAGGAGCTCAAGAGGATAGAGATGTTAGCTAATGAAGTAGTAATGAGGAACATACCAGTCAGGACACTCTGGCTCGTGAGGACTGATGCTGAGAGGAGGTATGGTTTCACCCTATATCAAGGCGGTGTCGTCCCTGATCCCGTCCTGAGGGTAGTCGATATAGAGGGCTTCAACGCTCAAGCTTGCGGAGGGACTCACGTCCTCAGGACCGGTGAGATAGGGCTGATAAAGATATGGAGGGCTAGGAAGATACAAGATGGAGTAATAAGGCTGGAGTTCTCAGCAGGGGCTCCTGCAGTGAGGAGGATCATAGATTATCATCAGAAGATAAAGGATATAGCTCAGAGCGCTGGGATCAGTGAGGAGGAAGTCGATGTCTTCTTCAGAGGGGTGATGGAGGAGTTGAAGGAGTTGAGGAAGGAGAGGAAAAAGATGGTGAAGGAAGCTGAGGAAAGGTCTATTGAGAGGGCTCTAGAGGTTTATGAAGCGGCTGGAAAGCACAAGCTCTCTGTAGTTAGACTGGGGAGCATAGGGATCGATGACGGAATAAAGCTCGCTGATAAGCTCTCATCGGACAGGAGGATCGTATTGCTCACTAAGGAATCGGATGATAGAGTTGAGTTAGCTATCCTCGCGACTAATTACGGGGAGGGAGAGATAGATGCTGGTAACTTGCTCAGGGAGCTATCTAGGGAGATGGGCGGTGGAGGAGGAGGGAACTGGAAACTGGGAAAGGGATCTGTGCCGAAGGATAAGTTGGATGAGTTCATGGAGGTGTTTAAGAAACGATTAGAAGGGATCTAGTTGAGAGAGCTGCATATCCTACGCTCCTCCTCTTCATATTAGGTGTGCAAGACCCTATAGACTCAATAGCTAGGGCCCTCTCCCTCACGAGAGCGGAGAGGGTAGCTCTATCTAAGATAGTTAGATCGCCTGAGGAGTCCCTGAGGAACTCGATGAAATTAGTACCTCCTCATATAGTCAAGGGGAGCGATCTGGGAGTGGATGGTTTCAACGTGATAATAACTGTTGAGAGAGCTCTAGCTGGGGATCCAGTCTATTTATGTACTGATGGCATCGTGAGGGATCTCAGCCTCTCCTACTCTTCCTATAAGCCGTCTGATCTATTCGATAAAGCTGTAGAGACGATAGCAGATACTATAAGATCTATGGGCCCTGAGAGAGTCACGATATACCTCGATTCCCCGATATCCAAGAGCGGGTTGATAGCTAAGAGGATAAGGGAGATCTCATCTGAGGAATTCGAGGTCAAGACATCCAATAGGGTTGACTCTGAGATATTAAGTCATGAGATAATTGCATCTAGTGATTCGAGGATAATAGAGGGGGCTAAAGCTATCGTAGACTTAGCTCATGCCGCGATAAGCAGAGCGGGTATATCACCTAAAAGGTTATTTACGGACAGGGGGATGCTAGGGGGGATATGATAGACCTACCTAGGACCGTGGACTTCGATGGGGAGAAGGTGATCTTAGTCGATCAGAGGAAGCTGCCTCAAGAACTCTCATTCGTGGAGTGCTTCGATATAGAGTGCGTAGCCTCAGCTATAAAAGATATGGTAGTCAGAGGGGCTCCAGCTATAGGAGCTACAGCAGCTTTCGGTTTAGCTCTCCACTCTAAAAGGGTCGAGACTGAGGTGAGGGATGAGCTGCTGAAGGAACTTATGAGGGCTGCTGATATCTTGAGATCTACTAGACCGACAGCATATAACATGTTTTGGGCGATAGATAGGGTTATGAGAGCTGCGGAATCCTCGAGAGAAGTCGAGGATATGAGGAGGAGAGTGGAGGAGGAAGCCAGGAGTATAGCTGAGGAGGATGTCAAAGCTAATATCGCGATAGGCGAGCATGGGAAGAGCTTGATAAAGGACGGGTATAAAGTGATGACGATATGCAATGCTGGTTCCCTAGCTACAGTGTGGTTCGGGACAGCTACAGCTCCCCTATACATGGCTAAGATGGATGGAGTGGATTTCGAGGTCTACGTGCTAGAGACGAGGCCCGTGCTTCAAGGAGCTAGGATAACTTCCTTCGAGCTTAAGAGAGCTGGTATACCAGTTAAGCTCATAGTAGATGGGGCAGCTGGTTACGTCATATCAGAGATAGGAATA
This sequence comes from uncultured Nitrososphaerota archaeon, assembly GCA_964519515.1. Classification (GTDB taxonomy): domain Archaea; phylum Korarchaeota; class Korarchaeia; order Korarchaeales; family Korarchaeaceae; genus Korarchaeum. The sequence continues at coordinate 8,812 of CAZFIJ010000071.1, read as the reverse complement.
GATTTAATAATAACGGGGGCTGATAGAATATTATCTGACGGTACTGTATTCAATAAGATAGGTACATATACTCTCTCAGTCTTAGCGAAGGAGCACGGGGTCCCGTTCTATGTAGCAGCTCCTACATCCACTTTCGATCCCCTCTCCCGGAGGGAGGATGTGAGGATAGAGATGAGGGATGCTGACGAAGTCACTGTGATAAACGGGAGGAGGATAGCTCCGGATGGGATAACTGTACTCAATCCGGCTTTCGATAGGACCCCTCCTGAGAACATAACTGGTATAATAACTGAGAGAGGGATAATAAGGAAACCTTTTGAGGAAGAAATAAAATTTATTGGAAACCGGGGGGCCTCACCTTAACTACCTCTTGATTCACTAGATTCGGAGGTACCTCGCCTCTCTTGAAAGCTATCAGATTTTCCGCTACTATCTCAGCCATCCTGGATCTAGTCTCATGACTCGCGCTCGCAGCATGCGGAGCTAGGACCACGTTCTCGAGCTTCAGAAGGGGATCGTCAGGAGGTATCGGCTCCTGCTCGAATACATCGAGACCAGCGCCAGCTATCCATCCCTCCTTGAGGGCTCTGTACAGTGCCCCCTGATCGACTACCTTCCCCCTGGATGTGTTGACCAGTATGGCTGTACGCTTCATCCTCCTCAACTGCTCCTCCCCTATCATATGATATGTCTCCTCCGTCAGGGGGACATGGAGGGAGACGAAATCAGATTCCTCCAGGAGTTTCTCAAGGGGGACGTACTCTATACCGAGTTCCTTCTCTAAGTCCTCCCTCCTTATCGAATCATAATACAGGATCCTCATCCCGAAACCCTTAGCTCTCCTAGCGACAGCAGCCCCTATCCTACCCATTCCCACTATCCCCAGAGTCCTCCCGTGCACATCGTAGCCCAGCATCATCATGGGGTGCCATGCTACCTTCCACTTCCCCTCCCTGACGTACCTATCCGCCTCGACTACCCTCCTAGCTGCAGCCATTAGGAGAGCGAAAGCGAAATCAGCTGTCGTCTCTGTTAGAACTCCAGGTGTGTTCGTGACATAAATTCCCCTCTCCGTCGCCCCCTTTACGTCTATATTATCGTAACCCACAGCGTATTGAGCTACTATCCTCAGCTTAGGGGCAGCTTCGAATACTTCAGCATCTATCGGATCTGTCAGCAGGGATACGAGGGCATCACAATCCTTAACTCTTTCAATTATGATTTTTTTAGGCGGAGGGGCCTCATCCTTCCACAGATCCACCTCAAAATGCTCCTTTATCTTTGAGAGACCCCTCTCCGGGATCTCTCTCGTTACGAAAACCCTAGGTCTCATACGCTAATAATATACTCTCTCAATTTTATCTTTTTATCTCCAGGATGTGAGGAAGCAAGGTGATGGATATTTAGGCTGGAGCCCGAGAGGGAGGACGGGAAGTTCGAGTACAAGCTGAAGCTAGGGGCTAACTCAGGGGATAGGATAGAGAAGCTAGTGACTCAACTGAACTATAGGCTCAATGAGGGAGGTGGAGAAGCCTTTTATGAACTGGGGATAACGGATGACGGCATCCCAGTCGGCCTGACGGATGAGGAAGCCTCAGAATCGCTAGAGATTATCGAGAAGATAACTGAGAGGCTAGGGGCTAAGTTCATGATAGTGAGGAAGGAGAGAGCATCCAGAGGATACGTCTACGAGCTCTTGATAAGGAGGACATTAGATGTCCCACCTATACAGCTTTCAATAGCTTTGTTAGGCAATGTAGATGCTGGAAAGTCCACACTGAAGGGAGTCCTTATCTCCGGAAGCTTGGATGATGGGGATGGTCTCGCTATGAGCCAAGTAGCTAGGTACCTGCATGAGCTCAAGTACAGGAGGTCCTCATCCGTCAGCTATCACATACTGGGTTTCGATGATACAGGAGCCTCTGTTAACGATACTCTCTCCTATAACGAGGCCGAGATCTACTTGAGGTCATCTAAGGTGATAACTCTAGTAGATCTAGCTGGGCATGAGAGGTACTTGAGGACGACGCTCAAGGGGATAATGGGTTCTCTCCCAGATTATGCAGCTATAGTAGTTTCAGCGAACGCTGGCCCAATAGGGAGCTTCAGGGAGCACTTGGGGATATCCTTAGTTCTCGATATACCCATATTCATCGTGGTGACTAAGCTCGATATGACGCCGAAGGAAGTGCTGAGGAGGAACTTGGAAAGCTTGATCGGGATATTAAAGCTCCCAGGGGTGAATAAGATACCTTTCTTAGTGAAGGAAGAGAACGATTGCGCATTAGCGGCTAGGAACATGCCTCATGGTAGAGTATCCCCGATATTCCTCGTATCCAATGTCACCGGGGAGGGCCTCGATCTACTGAAGAGGTTCCTCAACATGATACCTCCCAGGATCAACTGGGGTGAGAGGCTAGGGAGCAAGTTCCTCAGCTATGTCGATGAGAAGTTCAACGTGTCTGGGGTGGGCCTCGTCCTATCCGGATTGATAGAATCGGGCTCGATATCAGTGGGTCAGAGGGTCCTCCTGGGCCCCTTCGAGGACGGTTCCTTCAGGGCTGTGAGGGTTAAATCGATCCACGTTAACAGGGTGAACGTCGAGAGAGCCAACGCTGGCCAATTCGCGACATTCGCTGTAACTAACGTGGATTATGATGAGGTCAGGAAGGGCATGGTCTTGATAGATGACCCGAGGCCATCCGCCGTTAGGATATTCAAAGCTAGAGTGAGGGTGCTCCACCATCCGACGACGATAAAAGTTGGGTATGAGCCAGTGATACATCTCAAGACGATAAGACAGCCAGCAAAACTCATAGATTCGTCTAAACAATATTTGAGGACTGGGGATGTCGCTGAAGTCGTATTCAAATTCATGATCAGGCCGGAGTACGTTAGGGTAGGGGATCAATTCGTCTTCAGGGAAGGGAGGACCAAGGGGATAGGAGAAGTGATATCCCTCATGGAGTAGGTCGGATTGAGGGTTAAAGTAGCTAACAAAATTTTTGAGAGATCAATACCGGATAAGGATTTTGGAATCGTCAAGGAAAAGTTGAAATCAGTCTGCAGGTTCGAACCATCATCTGCTACATGGATCTTCGATCCTAGGAAAGCCCTATGCAGGGATCCGAGCTTCCTCCAGGAGATATTCGGGGTACCGGAGGATCTGATAAGGGAGGAGATAAGGAAGTATAAGGAACAATTGAATGAGAGGTTAAACAGGATCTTCGAGAGCGGGAAGTTCGCTTTCCTTCCTTGCGGAGAGGTTAGAGAGCCTTTCAGATTGGAGGATGGTTTAGCTGTCATAGAGATATCGGAGCTCAGGGATATGATCTCGAGGGAGGGGCCTCTAGTCCTCTCCGCTATTATCAGCTCCATAAACGGCTATTACATAGAGGAGCACTTGAATGAGCTCAAGAGATCAAGCAGGGAGGTAGTCATCAGGGACTCCGGGAGGGGCCTCATAATAGAGGCGGATGCTATCCTCAAGGATCTAGAATCGATATCCAGTGTGAAATACTACGTTAAAACGGTGAGAGAAGTGAAAGTATATGAAATTCCGATCCTCAAGAGATACGGGAATCATATCGAAGCACCTTACTTCGCCCATCACTGGATCCGCAGGATAGCGGAGAAGAGCGGTCTCTCTGTGAGGGATGAAGTCAATTGGCCTGATTCTGAGCTCAAGTTATCGAAGAATTTCTCCCTCTACGATTTCCAAGAAGCTGCAGTAGAGGGATGGGAGAGGAGCGGTAAGTTCGGGACTGTCGTGATGCCCACTGGTGCTGGGAAGACTTACGTTGGATTGGAGGCCATATTCAGGACCTCTAGGAGCGCTTTAGTGTGCGTAGTCACTGAGGAGATGGCTGACCAGTGGAGGGATCTGATAAGGGAGAAGCTATCATTCGATCCAGGTATCTTCTCGGGGAGGAGGAAGGAGGTAAAGTCGATAACAGTCGGTATTTACAATTCAATCGCTAAACACATAGATTCCCTCTACGATAAGTTCTCCCTGATAATATTCGATGAAGTCCATCACGTCCCCGCATCAACTTTCAAGGAAGTGGCCTTCAGGTCGAAGGCTAAGTACAGGTTGGGGCTCTCAGCTACGCCTGAGAGAACGGATGGAAACGATCACCTGATCTTCTTGACATCAGGTGAGATAGTCTATAAGATAAGCTTTTCAGAACTGCTCTCCAGGGGCTTCCTAGCTCCTGTCAGGCATCACATAATCTATGTGGATCTCAGTGATGAGGAGAGGAGGGAGATGGGGAGGGAGTTATTTCTAGCTAGAAATGATGATGAAAGGAAGCTCATAGAGAAGAAATATGCCCTTAAGGCTAGGAATAAGATAAGAGAAGTCTTGAGGATAATGGAAGAAGTTAAGGATAGGAAGGTCCTGATCTTCACTGAGTATATCGATCAAGCTGAGGAGATATACAGAGAGCTGAGGAAGAGGTATAAGGTAGAGCTAATGATAGGGAAGACATCTGGGAGGTCTGAAATATTCGAGAGGTTCAAGAAGGGGGAGATAAACGTCATAGTCACTACTAGAGTACTAGATGAGGGGATAGATGTACCTGACGCTGATGTCGCGATAATAGTGAGTGGGTCCGGCTCTAGGAGGCAGATGGCCCAGAGAGTAGGCAGAGTAGTTAGAGGAGCTCCGGGTAAGGTAGCGGACGTCTATGAGATAGTCACGAGGGGGACTATAGAGGAGAAGCTATCTAGAGTCAGGAGGAGGGGAATAGGGTTCCTTAAGTCCTCCAGAGACCTCAAATAATAAAAGTATTAGATCTAAATCTTGAGGTGCCTTCTAACCTCGTTAGGAACCTTTATATAAAAGTTAGGTTAACCTAACTTCAGATCTACATGTTACCTCTATCGGAACTGAAGCGGGGCAGTAAGGGGAGAGTGGTATCGATAGCTGCTGGACACGGAGCGACTAGAAGGTTAATGGAGATGGGGCTCATCCCAGGGGAGACTGTTGAAGTCCTCTCAAATTACTTCGGGCCCGTCGTAGTCAGGGTAAGGGGTGTCACTTTCGCTCTAGGGAGAGGACTCGCCTCCAGGGTGCTAGTGGAGGTGATCGAGTGAGGGAGATACTAGTAGCTCTAGCTGGCTCTCCTAACGTAGGTAAGAGCACTCTCTTCAACAGGATAACAGGTGGAAACGTTCACGTAGCCAACTGGGCTGGGGTGACGCTCCAGAGGTATGAGGGGAGCGTCTCGTATAGCGGAAGGAGGCTCAGGATAGTAGACCTACCTGGGACTTATAGTCTCTCAGCTAGGGATTTGGGGGAGAAAGTAGCTCTAGATTTCATAATAAATGAGAGACCGGATGTTTTAGTTATAGTTGTCGATGCGACTGAGCTGAAGAAATCTCTGTACTTAGCTGTGGAGGCGATGGAGCTCTATGAGAAAGTAGTGATAGCCCTCAATATGATAGATGCTGCTGATAGGAGGGGAATCCACATAAATTTCGATGGGCTCGAGAGAGGCCTGGGCGTGCCAGTAGTCCCGATATCAGCTCTTAAGGGGATAGGAATAGGTAAGCTCATGAGAGCTATATTAGAAGTGGCTGAGGGAAGAGCTGGGAGGAAGGAGCCACTGAGGGTCGATTACGATGGCCTTGAGAGGTACATAGCGAAACTGAGTGGATTGGATCATGGTAACTATCCAGCTAGGTGGGCGGCCCTGAAGGTCTTAGAGAGAAGCCTCCCTCCGAAAGATCAAGAAGCTGAGAGCATATGTGAGGAAGCGAGGAGGGATTTAGCTATCGATCCCTTGAGCTTGATAATAGCGTCGAGGCATGAGTTCGTGGACAAGATAGTGAGGGAGAACGTCAAGAGGGTCAAGGTATCCGGCCCCAGCTTAGAGGAGAGATTAGATAAATTAATTCTTCATCCTTTATTTGGCCCAATAGTATCAATCTTTTTAATATCTTCAGCGTTCTTCATAATATTCACTGTAAACACCGGCTTTCCTTTCAACATACTCCTGAGAGCTCTGGGGATGGAGGAGGCTTCTGAGGTGATCGAGAGCTACAGTTTAGTGGGGCTGCTGGGCTCATTATTCGAGATGCTAGCTGGAGCATCCGCGGATTTCCTATCATCAATTGGACTAGATCCCCTCTGGGTCCGCTTCATATCTGAGGGGGTAATAGGAAGCTTAGGAGCATTGCTCTCATTCGTGCCGATCCTCATACTCACTTACATAGTTCTCGGGGCTCTTGAGGATAGCGGCCTCTTCCCGAGAGCAGCTACAGTACTAGATAGCATATTCAGGAAGTTCGGACTGAGCGGGAGGGCATTCTTCCCGGCATTGATAGGGATCGGGTGTAATGTCCCAGGGATAATAGCGACTAGAGGCATGGAAGATGAGCGAGAGAGGATCGTCGTGGGGATTTCAGAACCGTTCATCCCATGTCAAGCTAGGTTAGTCGTTCTATTGGCGATATCACTCGCAGCATTCCCCTCACCATTGATTCAAGCGTCCTTAATGCTCTCAATATACATGCTCGGTGTACTAATTTTCCTACTATCATCTAAGCTCTTGAGGACTATTATGGGATGGAGGGAGCCTACGGAACTCCTCATGGAGCTCCCGCCTTATCATAGACCTAGCTTAAGGGTGATCTGGTGGTACTCTAAAGCTAATGTAATCCACTTTCTGAAGAAAGCTGGATTAATAATACTCTTCATGAGCTCCCTGACATGGCTTATCCTTAATATAGGTCCATCGGGGTACGTTGAGGATCCATCCCATAGTTTCGCTTTCATGCTAGGTAATGCCCTAACGCCCATACTGAGTTTAGCGGGTTTAGGGGATTGGAGATATGCTTTAGCTCTTGAAGTAGGGTTCATCGCAAAGGAAGGGATCCTATCGACCTTCTCCCAGCTAGCTGGTTCACCCGATCCAGTAAGTGCGATTAGATACATGGGGATAACTCCTCTTAAAGGGATCTCACTCGCTTTAATAATGAGCTTCTACGTCCCATGCTTAGCTACTATATCGACTATGCTATCGGAGTTGAGGAAGTTGAAGTATGTAGCTTTAGCTGTAATACTGGAGCTTTCCGTATCATTCATCCTAGCCTCTATCTCATACAATTTGGGCTTAGCTCTCGGGCTCAGCTGAGCGTGTTTGCAAGGACATATAAGTTAAAAATTTTGAAGAGAATATTATATCGCGCACCCTCTATACTTCGCTGATGGACGGTCTGGATATCGAAATACTTAGTGAGCTCGTCAAGGACGGTAGGATAACTGTTAGTGATCTAGCGAAGAAACTAGGAGTTCCTAGGACGACTCTGGATTCTAGGATGAGGAAATTAGTTGAATCAGGGATAATAAAGAGGTTCACAGCTCTCATAGATTACAAGAAGATCGGGTATCAGATCACAGCGTTTGTACTCGTCCAAATAAAGAGGAGGAAGCCAGAGCAGGAGAAATCCAATCAAGAGATATTCATAGAGGAAATCGCGAAGGAATCTGAGGTGAGGGAAGATCTCCCCTGGGTAGAGGAAGCTCATATAATAACGGGGGACTACGATGTGCTCCTCAAGGTGAGGGCGAGGGACATGGATGAGTTAACGAGGTTCTTGATAACTGAGCTAGCTAGACATCCCGATGTCGAGAGGACACACACGATGATGGTCCTCAAGAGCCCATATTCAAGCGTCGCTCCCCTTGAGAAATCCTCCCCTTGAGATATCTTATCATAGGTATCTCCCTCTCGATATCTCGAGATATCAGCTCCCAGAGGATCTTAGGGTTCCCGAACTTCCCCGTCCTCATGACACTGGAGGGCGTAACTATGAGATACACTGGCATGTCCTGAGGTTCCATCGGGACCCTCTCGACTATCTGAAGATCGTGGACAGTAGTAGCTACCGGCGTCCTATCATCTATAGCTCCTATCTCCCCTAGTATCCCGTACTCCAGATCTGAGTAACCGTGACCCTTCCCAACTCTACCTCCCTCTCTGTCCACAGCTACTGAACCAGTGACCTTCAGATCTATCTTAGGGACCTCTAAGACCTTCTTCCCGTATTTGAAGGCTCCAGCTATCGTTGATGCTTCTGAGTACCTAGTGATCGGTATCCCCTTAGGATCGAGGAGGAGGAATCCCTCCCTCAACCTGGGGGTCGCCATTATCACTAACTTACCCTGAAGTAAGCCTAGATATCTCACATATCTCTGAGGAGAGTCAGGGTTCACGAAGATAACGTTAGCTTCCTTCCATTCCTCCTGTTCACTCAACTTCCTCGCTGCTTCTTCAGCCCCTAAGAAGTTAGGTATCCTGCCCGATATAGGCTTCGGGAACCTTGCAACACCTCTCTCCTCCAATAGCTTCCAGATGTATGCCCTTATCCTCTCCTTCTCCTCCTTCATCCCTCAGATACTCCCAGCTAAAAATTAAAAGATCGATCTGATTAACTCTCCGGTGCTCAAGTTGAGTTTCAGAGAGAGGATAATTGAGCTCCTCATGACTTCATCCGAGCCCCTTTCCGTCAATGAGATAGCTAGAAGCTTGGAGATCGACCCGAGCCAATCATGGGAGATATACGATCACCTAGAGCATGTAGCGAGGACTGTAAGGGCTAAGTACGGTAAGTTACTCTTGATGGACCCACCATACTGTAAGAAGTGCGGCTACATATTCAAAGATCTCAAGAAGCCTAAGAAACCTAGTAGATGTCCGAGATGCGGGAGTGAGTGGATAGAGCCTCCTAGGTTCATAATCAAGTGAGCAGATCAACTATAGTGTCCCTCATCTTCAAAATTATATCCTCTCTGACGTTCTCTAGT
>CAZFIJ010000070.1:0-36719 GCA_964519515.1 uncultured Nitrososphaerota archaeon | reverse complement strand
TACATAGGATCTCTTTTGGAATGAATTTATATAAATCTTTCCTATATTCAATCGGTTTTACTATTATATTTATCTCACTTTCCGCTTTATTGATCTCAGCATCGGCTATCACTTTATTACTCCTGTGACCCGCGCTAGTTTCTCAGCTGCGCTCAACGTCAAGCCCGAGCTCCCCAGTATCGTATACCTATCCCTCACCTTATGAGCTATCGTCAGGGCTTTCACTACCATATCAGGGCTTATCCCAGCTTCCTCAGCAGTAGTAGGTACTCCGGCTTCGATTAGTTTCTCCTTTATCATCTTCCAATCTTGACCTTGTAAATAAGCCATCATTATAGTCCCTATCGCTACTTGGATGCCGTGAGGCGCTGGCTTAACACCGGCTTCTGATGAGAGTATATCTAGGGCGTGGCTGAACATGTGCTCACTCCCACTAGCTGGTCTAGAGCTGCCGGCTATACTCATCGCCACCCCGCTACCTATCAGGGCTTTGACCAATATCCTAGTCGATTCCTCTAAGCGTGCCCTTATCTCATGAGCATGGTCCATCGCTATTTTAGCACTCAACAAAGACATAGATGCGGCGTATTCGCTATAAGGCTCATCTCTGAGTTTATAGGCTAGCTCCCAATCCCTTACAGCCGTTATCTTAGCGACTAAATCTCCGAAACCCGACTTGAAGGTCACTGGAGATGCCCTATTTATTATAGTCGTATCAGCCAGTATAGCTGTGGGTGCCTCTACCCTAATCGCTCTCCCCATCCTCTCCTCTATCTCCCTAGAGAGTGTGAAGCTCACTGAAGGCGAAGCTATACCATCGTGACTCGCTGATGTCGGTACGACTAAGTACCTGACACCGAGTTCTGCAGCCAATATTTTAGTAATATCGAGCGGTTTTCCGCCACCAACTCCTATTAGGAGATCTACTTCTGATTTTCTGGCTGCCTTAATGGCATCCATCAGGTCCTCGAGCCCACCAGTTGTCGCTACATGTAGAATCTTGTACTCAGATTCGAGTGAGGATACTAAGTCCTCCGCGACCGCCTTAGTCACGCTCGGCCCGCTTATCAAGAGGATCGGAGACCTTATACTAAGGCTCCTTAGGACTTCTCCCACTTTTGAAATTGCATTAGGGCCGAAGAATATGTATCTGGGGCTCTCTATCCTCTCAAGTCCCTTCTTATTCTCCAGTTCTGAGCACCCATATTAGAGACTCGAATCCAATATAATGTTCGCGTTAGTAACGTTTATTTATAATACGATCTGGAAGGGAGTATGTGCTCTATGAAAAGTAAGATCCTGATGGCAGTCGCTTTAAATGTGATATTCGTAGCGATTCTATTGACTTGGCCCTTAATGAGCTCTCCTAAGTTCATGATATCGATCGAAGAGAGGACTGTTCCCTTAGGTGGGAAGCTGAACTTCACTATCTCCTTCCCATCAGCGCCATCTAAAGTGACAGTTGAGGTCATCGATGCTGAGCTGAATAGGACCGTATACGTGACCTCTCTCCCTCCAGCTAAGGAGATCGATGGAAGTGTAGATATAGAAGAGGGGAAATATAGAATTGGATTCCACATTCTTAGGATTAGAGCTACTTTAAATGGTCAAGATATCATTGAGGAGTCTTACTTCAGTGTATTCGGGGCACCTCCCCTTGAATTGGAGTTGAAGGTGGAGAATCCAGTCTTAACAGCGAGAATAACTAACGCTACTTACGCTGAGGTGAGCAACAAGATATACGCGAGAGTGACCATGGATGGGAAGCCCGTTGAGAACGCTAAGCTCTTGGCAGTATCTCTAGGATCGAACTCGACGGTGACAGAGTACGTTAAGACGGATAGTGAGGGGAGAGCCTCTCTCGAATGGCGCGCGAATGTAACTGCGAACTCTACCTTCAGAGTCGTCATTCAAGCTATGAAGCCAGGTCACCCGATAGCATCCGGGGATATCACAATAGAGGTCATAGTGAAGAGAGATTAACTCTCCCTCGCGGAGAGAACTTCTCCCCTTTCTCTTATTTGATTTAACTTGTTTATCAATTCTTCCTTCTTTATTTTCCTGAATAAAGGTTCTAAAGAGCTTATCTTCCCCTTATCATGATCTGAGAAAGCGGCTCTAGCTTCAGGCTCGCCTCCGAGTCCGAGCATCTTCCAGAGCTTTTCAGCGGAGAAGGGCATGAATATGTGCATGTAGAATGCGATGATCTTGAGGAGTATGTATGACGCTAGTATAGTGGAGTCGGCTCTTCCCCTATTTGATTCAAAATCTTTCCATGGCTCCCTATTGTTGAAGAATTTATTTCCTAATCTTGCCATCTCTATGAATGTCCTCAGAGCATCCCTCAGCTTTATCTTCATCAGGTTATCTTCGATCTCCCTGCCTATCTCCTTTACCCTCGAGAGGAAGCTCGATGCCTCCTCATCTAGCTCAACTAGTGGTACCTGACCATTATACCTTGAGGCTATGAAGGAGAGGACCCTGTGTATCAAGTTGCCGATTATATCGTTCAGCTCATCATTGACTTTGGACTCGAAGTCCTCCCAGGAGAAGCTCGCATCCTTAAGCTCGGGTCTCATATAGATCATATAGAACCTCCAATAATCAGCCGGAAGTAGTTGGAGGGCCTCATCCATCCAGATACCTCTCCTCTCGCTCTTTGAGAATTTCTCACCTTCGTAAAGGAGGAACTCAGTAGAGGCAACGCTGAATGGGAGGACATAACCCTCCCCACTAGCCATCAGGAGGGCCGGGAATATTATAGTGTGGAATGGGATATTGTCCTTCCCTATGAAGTAAACGGATCTCGTACCCTCACTCTTCCAGAACTCCTCAAACTTCCCAGTTTCTCCTCTCTTGAGGAAGTACTCCTTCACGGCTGAAACGTAGCCTAGGACAGCTTCCATCCAGACGTAAATAGTCTTCCCCTCAGAGCCTGGGAAAGGCGCAGGGATTCCCCACTTATTATCCCTAGTTAGGGATCTCGGTCTGAGGCCTTCATCGATCATCGATAGAGATAAAGCTTTTGCGTTCTCAGGTAAATTCTCATTTTCCTCTATATATTTTCTCAATTTCTCTGAGAACTTCGGGAGGTCGAAAAACCAGTGCTTAGTCCTCCTCATCTCCGGGAGGGAGCCGCATATCGAACACCTCGGATCTATAAGATCCGTCGGATTGAGCAACCTACCGCATCTATCGCATTGGTCTCCGTGAGCCCTCTCGTACCCGCAGTGAGGGCAAGTCCCCGTGACGAATCTGTCAGGGAGGAACATCTCGTCCTTAGGGCAGTACAATTGCTCCGTCTCCCTCTCGAATATGTGGCCCTCATTATAGACCTTGAGGTAGAAATCCCTCACGAATCCCTTATGAATATCGCTCTCCGTTCTCGTGTAGTTATCGTAACTTATCCCGAAGCTCTCGAAGAGCCAAGTGATATATGAATGCATCTTATCCGTTAGATCCCTAGGAGCTATCCCTTTCCTTATCGCTTCTATCTCTATAGGTGTCCCGTGCTCATCCGAGCCGGAGACGAACACCACTTCCTCCCCCATCTTCCTCAGGAACCTCGCGAATACATCTGAAGAGAGGACCTGGACTAAGGTACCTAAGTGCGGGACAGCATTTATGTAAGGCCAGGCTGAGGCCACTATCCACCTCATCTTCGCTCCCAATCTGGACATCATAACAATTTTAAGCGTATCCCCGCACCCGGGTCCCATGAAGTCCCCAGAGGATTGCATATATCAGACGAATGAGGAGTTCTTAATGCTACTTGAGGAATTCGAATCAGAGTCAGAGCGGTACCAGAGGGTGAGGGATCTCTGTAGGATGAGCGGATACCTCAGATTCCTGTTCTTCGAAACGCTCCATGAGAACGTTCAGGATGCTAGAGGAGGTGATCTCAAGACCCTCATATGCGGGATCCCCTTAGTGATAATGAGGAGCGCTGAGTTATGTGAGGGCTCGGCTGATGTTGAGGAGAGGGAATTAGCTTGCGATATCATGAGAGATGCGCTCTATCTAGCCTTGATAGTTGCTAGGAAATTCGGGAAGGATGTGGGAATATTGAACATTTTCAGTGAATTAATCATAAAATCGGACCAAGAATCGATTGATGGACTCTCAATACTCGCTAGAGAATTCTCAAGTTCCTTCATTAAGCTATTCAGATGAGCAGAATAAGTTTATCACTCTCTTGACTATCGATGAAGATGAACTATCGCCGAATCTCGGCAGCCTAACTATTTCCACATTCATTCCCTTCTTCAGGAGCTCTTCCCTCAACCAGTCCTCATCCGCCCACTGATCGTAACCCAAAGCGATAATATCTGGCTTCAGCTTCACTACAGATTCTATAGGATCCCTTTCCCCTAGCACTACCTTATCGACGGGCTTCAGATTCTTCACTATATATGCCCTGATCGATTCCTCCAGTATGGGCTCCCTCTTCTTGTACTTCCTCACGTTCTCATCCCTAGCTACCACAACTACTAGTTCACCATCATCTCCAGCTAAGCTCTTCGCCCTCCAGAGCATTTTTATGTGACCCTCATGGATTATATCGAACGTCCCAGCGACCATGACCCTACGTCCCATTTCGAGCAATCAAATTCCCGTAAGATTAAAAAAGCTATCATTGAACTTAAGATGATCGGAAATGCTCGAGGATATACTCAAGGAGGAAAGGCTCTCCATATGCAGTCATGGGGAGGACTTAGACGGTCTCCTATCGGCTTCCTTAATGATGATAGTGAAACCGGAGGGTCTTGAGATCCATTTCTCAGCCCCTTATGAGATAAAGAATAGTGAGAGCAGTTACGATATAGTCTTAGATTTACCTCCTCCTAGGGGAGGGGCTAGGGTCCTCATAGATCATCACGTCTCCAACTCATCGGCTCTGGACAGAGTAGCGATCCCTATACTGAGGGTGGATTCCCCATCGACAGCTAGGATAGTGTACGAGCTCATCAGCGAGTGGGAGCCTGGGATAGAGAGGTACTCGGGAGCAGTCGAGCTCGCAGATGAGATTGACTCTGGTAAGATGGATTTAAAATCAGCTCTCTTCACATCGGCTGTGAGGAAGATCTTCAAGGAGAGGAGGGGGAAGCTCATCAACGTATGTAGAGATATCCTTAGGAACCCCCCTAATTCTGCGGAATCTTTAATAGAGCTTCCCTCAATAAAGTCAGAAGTTAATCTTATAATGAGAGAATATGGAAATTTAATTGATAAGATCTTGGGGCTTCCAGGTGGGGATTCTATCTTGCTGAGGATAAAGAGCTATCCCTCTTACTTAGTGCCCCTCATTCAACTCGTTGCCAATAGCTATAAGCTCTTAGGTACAGTGACTAGAGGATCAGATGGTCTCTTGAGGCTCTCCATAAGGAGTAGAGCTGATTCCCCCCTGACAGCTCTTCAATTAGCTGAAGCCTTCGGAGGCGGAGGACATGAGCATGCCGCAGGAGCTCTCATAATGCCATCGAACATGCCAGAGGTCATAGAGAGGATAAGGAATTTCATGACTCTCGAGGTCATAGATCTCTGAAATTTAAAGGAGCATAAGTAGGGATCGGGGGCGATGAGGTAGGAGGTGATCTATGATCCGTGATTAATATTGAGAAGCCGAGCCCCAATCTTTATCTTAAATAGGTACTTCATGAGCGTATGGCAGCTCTCATCAGGGATGTGAACTCAGTAGAGTTCTCCGATGTCCCAGGGACTAAAGGGGCTCAGATCAAGTGGTTGATCTCCCCTAAGGATGGAGCACCAAATTTCACGATGAGATTGATCAGAATCGAGGCTAATGGTGAGATACCGGAGCACTCGCACCCATGGGAACACGAGATATTCATTCTCAAGGGAAGTGGGAGGATAAGAGTTAATGAAACGATTTACAATGTCTCAGAGGGTAATGCGATACTGATACCTCCCGACGTACCTCACGAGTACCATGCCGATAGTGAGATGCTCTTCATATGCTTGATCCCGAACAGCGGGGTACCGCCTGAGTACAGGTGATCCCTTGCCCATAAGGAGCTTCATAGCAATTGATATAGAGGATCCTGAAGTTATCTCGAAGATATTGAGCGTACAAGAGGAAATATGCTCATCTTCAGCGAAGCTCAAGCCTGTAGAGAGGGAGAATTTGCACCTCACTCTCAAGTTCCTCGGGGAGGTAGAGGAGGGTAAGCTCAGTCACGTGATGAATATTATGGACGATATTTTGAAAAAATTCCCACAATTTAGGATGAAATTAAGAGGAGTTGGTGCTTTTCCAACGATAAATAGGCCAAATGTCGTTTGGATTGGAGCTGAGGAGGGGAGAGAGGCTTTCGTGAGAGTAGCTAGCGAACTGGATAGAGCTCTCTCCAAGATGGGATTCCAGAGGGAGAAGGGAGTAGAGCCCCATTTGACGATAGCCAGAGTTAAAGGCCCGATAGGGAACCTGCCTGAGATCATAAGGAAGCTCTCGGATATAGAGATCGGCTATATTGATGTGAGGGAGGTGAAGCTGAAGAAGAGCACCCTAACTCCTAGGGGGCCCATATACGAGGATATGCATATAGTGGAACTCTCGAGCGAGTGAAACCCTCAAGAGGCTGGAGGAGCTGGTCTCATCGTTAACAGCTTCCAAGCTATTATCAGCACCAAGGATGAGATTATCAAGAGCCCTATCGAGCTCAATATCCTCAGGATCTGGAGCAAACTCCTCTCATCTACTATTAAGACTAAGAACGAGGCCATCAGTAGAGCGATCCCACCCAAGCCGAAAAGTAAGCCCTTCAACTTCACAGGATATCTTGTAACGACAATATTAAAAAATAGTGGGAGACGAACTCCCGATGGTCACTCTATACCTACTTACCGATTTCGGGTATCAAGACTACTATGTGGGAGCTCTTAAGGGTGTGATAAAATCTATCTGCCCGAGGGCTGAGATAATCGACCTGACTCACGAAGTCAGGAAGTTCGATGTGAGACATGGGGCATTTCTACTCTGGCAGAGCTTGAAATGGCTCGAGAAAAATTCGATAATAGTTGGGGTAGTGGATCCAGGAGTTGGGACTTCCAGGGACCCTGTAATGATAAGATCAGGATATTTAACTTTCGTAGGGCCTGATAATGGCTTGTTTTGGCCAGCTATTCAAAGCATAGGATCTTATGAGGCTTATAAGATAGATCTAAGGAGCACTGGACTCGCTGAGAGGAGGACTGGGACATTCGATGGTAGAGATGTATTCGCCCCTATAGCTGCTATGCTAGCTTGCGGTAAGTCACTAGATGAGCTGGGGTTCGAGAAGAAGTCCCTGGAGATCCTCGATTTGTGGAGGGTCAGGGCTGAGGGAAGGAAGATCGTTGGTGAAGTTAGGAACATAGACCGCTTCGGTAATATAGTGACCAACATACCTTGGAGCTATGTGAGATTTGAGGACGCTATCGTGAGAGTGGGCGATTCTTATGGGAGAGCTCGAGTATCCCCTAACTATGAGTACAGGGGGCTCCTCCTCATAAGGGGAAGTAGCGATCTGCTTGAGGTCTCTATCGCTAAGGGGAGCGCTGCAGATCTCCTAAATGCTAATTTAAATGATGAGATCTCGTTAGAGGTGATCGAATGATCCTATCGTTGAGAGATGTCCCACTCAGATCTGAGGAGGAAGTCGGTTCTAAAGCCTGGAACTTAGCGAAAGTACTATCTGAGGGACTGAAGGTCCCTGAGACTTTCTTGATCCCCTCGACTGAGGTTTCTAAGATACTGATGGAGGGCCTGAGGCACGAGATATTTGAGCTCTCTAGGTCTCTGATCTCAGAAGATTGGAAGTACCTCTTGGAGATGGAGAGAGAGCTTAAATCTTCTCTCTCATCAGTTCAGATACCCGAAGAATTGATTGAGGAACTTATGAGAGCGATCGATGGGAGGATAAGGGATTTAGCTATCATCCGCCCCTCCTCCTTCTCTCAGGGCATCTCAGAGGGGGATCTCAAGGGCAGGATGCCTGTATGGTATTTCAAGCCTGAGAGGAAGGAGGTCTTGAGGGCTATTCAGAAAGTTTTATCTGAATCCTTCAACTTGAGGACACTCGCTAGGATCTATGATCTAGGTTCTTATCCAGAGGATCTCTCCCTCGCTCTGATGATACAGGAGGCTATTGTCCCTAGGTCCTCCGGGGTAGCTGTGTGCTGCCCGGCCAGGAGGAATGAGATAGTGATAAGGTCCACATGGGGTTCCTTCGATGATAGACCCTCCGATAAGTTCAGAGTAGGGATAGACCTCAGGGAGATAATCGAGAGCGAGATCAATGAGAAGAAGACGAAGTTACTGCCTACCGATAAGGGACCCAGGGAATTCGATGTGGAGACTGACCTATGGTTAATGCCCTCTATATCAAAGGAAGAGGTCATGAGGATAGCCAATATCTCCCTAGATCTCTCACCGATCTTCGGAACACCTAACGTGATGGAATGGATCATTCAGGAAGGTACGAATGAGATATTCATTATTCAAGCATATAGGGAATCTGATAAACCCAAAATAAAATCTTTGGAGAAGAAATTGATCGATATGATTCAATCGAGGGCAGTGGAAGTAGTTGTGGAGAGGAGGAAGCAACAGATCCCGCAGGTCATCAAGGAGATGGAATTCCCACCAATTGGCTCAAGGGTATATCTATTTGGCCCTAGCATGATATTCGGATTTGATGGGTTTGTATTGACGCAAGAGCATATAATGAGAGGGGTCGATTGCTCGAACATGATGTTATTGATCGATGAATCCGAGGAATTGAGAGAGGAAGTCTTAGAGAGATGCAAGATCCAATCGGTAATCCTGAGGCCTTCGAATGTAGCATCAGCTATAGAAGTTGCTAAGAGGATAATCGCATCCAATCCGGGCATGAAGCTAATTCTATATTTAAAGGACCCTGGGGCGATCTTCTTCCCGGGTATATCTGAGGTATTCACGGGAGTAGTGGTTCCGATTGATATTATAGACGATAAGATCTTTGGAAAATTCTTGAGGATTCTGAAGGATGAATTTAAATCCATCATGATCGATTTAGGCGAATCCCTGCCCTCAGTGGATCTATTGAGCTCCCTGATCAAGCTCGGAGTGGACTTCATATTAGGTGAGAAAGCGTCGCATCAAGCTAGATTGATATGGAGAGCTGAGGCGAGGGTATTTCTCGAATATGTTAGAGAGAACCTTTAGAAAAGTTGGAAATTTGAATGAGAACCTCAGAAGGGTTCTATTTAGCGTATTGATCCTAATAGCTATCCTCTTCATATTAGCTGAGACCTCCAGAGGGATCTTCATACCCGATTCGAAGAGAGTATATGGCACTTCCTTAGCCGGTCTCCTCATATACCTTGCCCTAATTATCGGAAAAAATAGGAGGGGCTTTTTCCCAATATTCTTCTTACTTTCCTTCTTTTTCCCGCCAATTTTAATATTAACTCTCATCCCGTTCAGGATGAAGCGGAATGAGGAGGTCTATCATGCTCCAGTTAAAGAGGACCTCTTGAGCGCCTCGTATAGATCGAATCTCGTGATCTGTAAGTCAGTAAGGATTATGAGCTCTCTAGCTACCTCTTTGGCCCTTGAGATATCTAAGAGAAGGAGAGTAATCCTCGTGGATTGGAGCGGTGAGGCCTCTAAGAGGTTCAGAGATATGGAGCATAGAATTGCAAGCCCATCAGATATCTGGTTAGGATATCAGGGGATTCTCGGATCATCTTATGACCTAACGCTCTCTGAACTCCTCTCCTATTTTGGAGTCGATCAGTCCGCGATCCTCAATATCATTAAGAGGAGGGATATCAGGGGCCCAGTCGATGAAATCCTCCTCCCATTATCAGAGGAGCGTATAAGAATAGATGAAGCTCTTCCGAAGCCGGGAGGGGCGCTCATAATAGACTTATCAAAGCTGAATATGAGGGGAAAGAATGCCATTTCCCTCATGATCCTCTTACAATGCTCAGCTTACGATGAGAGAGATTTCCTAGTAATTTCCCCGCTCTTAAGCCCGATAACAGATGAGAGATTGCATGAGAAGATAAGAGATGATATTAAATGGCTCATATCCTCCCTTTCAAAGTCAGGATGTTTCATATTATCGACGCATGAGGCTTCTCAGTTCTCCGATGAGTTCGATACTATCATAGAATGTGATAGTTGCGTTACACCAATTTACAAGTTGAACGGCTTCCGCCTCTGCCCCTGGATAGGGGGTAAAGGTAAGAGATCATTCTGAGGAGGGGATAGTACTTCCCTCTCCTTCCAGTTACGGCTTCAGAAGCCATGGATCGTGGGAGGATACCTATCACCTTCTTAAGAATTCCGAGTCTGAGAAGGACGTCAGCAGCTCTCCTATAGGTGAGACCGGCCTCTACATCCCTTCTTATATATTTATTGACATAAGAGACGTACCTCTCCTCGGGAAGTTCGCTTTCGAGGGATTTAGAGAGTAGATAAGCTGATATTATAGCATTGTGGATACCTCCACCATTAGATGGTATCACCATCCCAGCCGCATCCCCCAAGAGGAATATACCGTCCTTCGCTACCCTCTTGGTCAATCCACCGACTGGGACGAACCTACCCCTGATACCCTGAGCTCTAATTCCCAATATTGAGAGGAATTTTCTCATGTAATCCAGCGGGTTCATCGTAATCATGTTGCACCTTATCCCTAAGCCTACATTAGCTCTCGAATCCCCTCTCGGGATTATCCATGCATAAGCTCCAGGCGCTACTTCCTCATCGAATATCAGCCTCATCTCGCTCGGATCCTCGACCTTCAGCTCCGTCTCTATGGGAAAGGCGATACTGACATCATCTGAATCTATCTTCTCTCCGTTCAAGATTCTGGAAATTCTGCTGAGGAAACCGTCAGCTCCCACTACATATCTCGCAAGATATTCGCTCTTATTTGTTAAAATTTTATATATTTTTTCCCTCTTAAGTGCTATGAAGTTCTCTCCTAGCCTGACATCGGTTCCGAGGTCCCGAGCCCTTCTGAGCCCATCCTCAATCATCTCACTCCTCCTTATCGAATACCCTAAGTAATCGACTTGAAAAGACCTTCCAAATACTTCGAAGGATATTCTCCTCAGCTCGTTCACTATGAAGGGTTTGAAGAATTCCAAGTAGCTTGAGCCCACTTCTCCTCCGATCCCGAGTGAGCTGGGATCTGGGACGTACTCTCCGCAGATACTGTTAGCTTTCCTGCTCCTCTCGATCACGATCACTTTATAGCCCTTTTGGGATAGGAAGAAGGAGGCAGCTGATCCCGCGGGGCCGGCCCCTATAACGGCAGCATCGTAAATCATTCAGCCGCCCTTCTTAAACCTAATTTTATCCATGAATGGCTCGTATGTCTTCAAATATAGCTCGGATGATTCCAGCTTCTTTATGTCCCTCCTGTACTTCATCGATGGGCCCACCTTACCTGATCCGTATTTCCTCTCGTACTCCTCGAGGCTCATAGAGTACTCCTTGAGGACCTTATCCCTGTATATATCTGATATAACGTTATACGTGCAGAAGGGTATCATCCTCCCATCGGGGGAGAAGTAGTGTATATCGCACCTTATCACCCTCTGGATATCGTAGTTGTAGAGATCCATGAAGTGCATCATCCCCAGGAATAAGGACTTATAGTGGAATTCACCCAGAGCTTCATAGTTCCTCCTGAGCAATATCCTCCTGAGGATTTTGATTAAATCGAGGCCAGGAGGCTGCTTCTCCCTCTCTATGAAGCTGCTCAACTTTGATACGACTTTCAGGAGGACCAGGAGCCTATTCCCTCCCTCCTTTATCTCCCTAGTCTTCTCCGAGAGGAATTCGTAGAAGCCCTCTACATCCACGAAGTCAGTTATGGGTATGAACCTCACTTCCCTCCTCCCCTTCGAGTTCTCGAATACTGGGAAGACGTAAGTCGCCATCCCACAGGCTGGGTGGTTCGTGAGCATCAACTTAGGCTTCCCCGTTACTGCCTCAACGAACTGACTTATTGCGACAGTGAATGGAACTGGATACCATGACTCCCTCGATATCTGTCCATCTGTCTGCTCCTCTATCCTCTTTATGACGTCAGGGATCGTTATCCTATATCTATCCCTCTGGTCCCTCGGCATCTTTCCAGTGAGGGAGACCGGTTGGAAGTTGACTCCCCTCACGACATCTATATTATGAGCGGCGAACTTCACTATATCTCCGACTTCTCCATCATTTATCCCCTTTATCACAGTTGGGACGAGCACTATGCTAGTCATAGAGGACTTCCTGGCGAGATCAAGTATGTAGGGAGTCTCCCAATGCGTCTTCGGATTAGCTATAGGCGTGACCCCGTCGAAACTGAAGTAGATAGTGTTGACTCCAGCTTCCCTGAGCTCCTTCATGAGCCATGGTCTCTCGAGGAAAGCTACGCCCTCTGTGTTCAACTGAATATGTGTCACTCCCTTCCTCCTGAGTAGCTTCACTATCTCGACGATATCATCTCTGAGCAGGGGCTCTCCACCCGTTATCTGTACGGCATTACCATGAGCTGGCTTCTCCTTCAGCATTAGATCGATCATCTTATCTATCTCCTCGAGGCTAGGCTCATAGACGTACCCCATTTTCTCAGCATAGAAGAAGCAATACCAACAATCCATGTTGCACCTATTAGTCACTACTAAGTTAGCTAAAGCTGTAGTGTTCCAATGGGCCTCGCATATGCCGCAGGAGAAAGGGCAAGGCGTTTTAAGGTTAGTGTGCGGTGGATATATCCCCCTCCCCTTGACCTCAAATCTCATAGCCTTCCTGAATAGCTCCGAATCCCCCCAATAGAGGTCCTCATATTCACCATGCTCTGGACAGACCTTCCTTATGTATATAGCACCATCCCTCTCGACTAAGATAGCGGGAAGTATCCTGTAGCACTCAGGGCATATCGAAGATGTGTATCTGACGAGTTTCTCCGACTCCCTTACTTGAGGTCTGGGTCCTCCGATATGTATCTCCCTTCCCGCTACCTCGAAGAACTGGGGCTTGGGCAACTCAACTACCATTTCAACACCTCCTCTTACGGAAATGATTATTAATAAATATTACTACATAGCGAGGGGATGGAAATTAAGGGAGATGAAGATTGCCAATTAGCGTTATATAAGATAATTTCACAGTTGTTATCAGAAGAATGTGGGAGCAATAAATCGAGAGTGGGGGAGATATTGAACGGATATCATGAGTGCTTCGGGGAGGATGTAGTCTCCCTCCTCTCTGATATGGTGCTTTACGTTAAATGTAATGGGGAAGTGGGGAAATTCCTCGATTTACTGAGGGAGAAGCTCCGTGATAAGAAGCTCAGGGATGAAGCCACTCTCATCCTGAGGGAGCTCTGCAGTCGGGAGATATTGGATCATCTCAAGGGATGGAGTGAAGACTTAGAGCCTAGCGTGAGGATCGCTTACCTCAAGTGTCTCTTGAAGCTCTTTGATAGAGGAGAAGTAGGGATAGAAGACATAGCTCCCCTAGCGGAGGATCCCTCGCCTAAAGTTAGGCTCGCTCTCGTTTCTTCTCTTTCAATATACGCTGAGAGGGAGGAAGTCAAGAGGTTATTCATTGAGATGTTGAGGAGGGAAAGTAGAGGAGAGATAAGGAACTTGATATTAGAGGCCCTATCCTCTAAAACTCAAGCGGAGGCTTCGGGGAGATCTGATGAAAAATTTTTAAATAAAATCATTAAAAAGTTAAGAAGGTTTCCGTGACTGATGGGAAAGCTTTTTTGCTCTTCACTCAACTAAGCTGGGTGTGATCTTGGTGAGAGTTACGTTCCTAGGCCACTCCGCTTTCCTAGTGGAGGGGAGCAAGAGGGTCCTCATAGATCCCTGGATAGAAGGTAACCCACAATCCCCCATTAAGATTGAGGAATGCAAGGGCGCTGATGTCTATATCGTCACGCATGATCATGGAGATCATGGTTTAGAGGATGCTATAAAGCTCTCGAAGAGACATGGAGGTACTGTAGTATCTATCTATGAGATAGCTGAGGAAGCGAGGAGGAAGGGGGCTAACTCCCTCGGCGCTAATATAGGCAGCTTCTTTGAGGTCAATGGAGTTAAGATAGTCCTCACTAAAGCCCTCCACAGCAGCAACTTAGGGGCTCCGGTTGGAGCTGTCATCGAGCTCGATGGGAAGAGGATATATCATGCCGGGGATACGGGGGTCTTCTACGATATGAAGATAATAGGTGAGCTCTACAAACCTGATATAGCCCTCCTCCCGATAGGGGGACACTTCGTGATGGGTCCTTTGGAGGCTAGCCTCGCTATAGAGCTCCTTGGAGTTAATAAGGTCATACCGATGCATTATCAAACATTCCCGGTGCTCAAGGGGAGTGTTGAGGAACTGAAGGAACAAGTAGAGAGGAGGGGAATAAAAGCAGAGATAGTAGTATTGAAACCAGGAGAGAGTTATGAGTTCTGAAATAAAACCTAAAGAGACTCAGGTAATAGCAGAATTGTACGATGTTGCTGAAAAGGACTCCCTAGATTCCCCAGAGTTGATGAAGAAGTTACTACAGGATGCAGCTGATGAGAGCGGAGTGAAGGCCCTTCACATACACGTGCACGAATTCGAGCCCTATGGGGTCAGTGGTTTCCTGATGACGGATAAAGGGTACGTAGCTATACACACATGGCCGGAGCATTCCTACGCTACGATAAACATAGTTAGCTTCTCAGAACCCAGCTGGTCCTGGGATATGTATAAGATACTAGCGAACTCCCTGAAACCGAGGCAGCAGAGCGCTGTTGAGATAAAGAGCGGCCTTGACTTCAAGTGAGCTTGAGTTCCATCTGAAGCCCGGCCCTCCCTAACTCCTCCTTCACTTCACCTATCAGATAGTTCGCCTTGAAATCCACTATCTCTACGAGGTAGAAGTGACCTAACTTCACTTCGCGAAGGGCTACAGGCTTATAGCTATTCGTCCTCCCCTGAAATCCTTTCTCCCCCTTCTCAGAGACCAGTACTTCAAGCTCCTTGCCTAAATATCTCTCATTGACTTCCTCCTTTATCCTCTCAATCAACCCATTTACCTCCTTACTCCTCCTCGATACGATGCTCTCAGGGAGCTTCCCCATGCCTGCTGCCTTAGTCCCGGGCCTCGCCCCGAACTTGCTTACGTTCACTACATCCGGCTTGAGCCTCTCCAACATCGCTAAAGTGCTCTCAAAATCTTCTTCATCTTCCGTTGGAAATCCGACTATTATATCAGTAGCTATTGACACATCTGAGAGCTCTCTCCTTATAAAATCGATCATCATCAGGAACTGATTCACGGTATAATTCCTCCCCATATCCTTGAGCACTCGATCAGAACCGCTCTGGACGGGTAGATGGAAGAACTTGTAGACCTTACGCGATCTGTAAGCTTCTATCAGCTCACTTATTATAGGTAAGGCGGAGCTAGGGGTCATCATCCCCACTCTGATCCTGAAATCCCCGGGTAGATCACTCAAATCCACTATCAGGTTCGCGAGATTTTCGCCTATATCTCTACCGTAAGCTGCTGTATCCTCTGCCGTGAGCCAAAGCTCGACAGCTCCCTTCATCAAGAAGTGCTCAGCTAGCCTCAAGATATTTCGCTTAGGAAAACTAGTGAGGCCTCCTCTAGCTAGTCTCGTTATGCAGTAAGTGCACGCTCCCATACAGCCCTCAGCTATCGGGATTATCCCTATGAGCTCAAGAGGGTCCCTGAGATATGAGGATTTGTCAACGAACCTCCATCCTAGGAACTCAGCTTCCCTCCCCTCTATCGCTGAGATAACAGCTTCAACTATCTTATCTATCTCTCTTGGAGCTACGAAGACTTTGGAGAAATTCTTCAGTCTATCCCTCTGAGATTTAGCCATACAACCTGTTACGACTAAGGGAGCATATCTTGAGAGTTCTCTAGCTCTCTGAATCATCCTCTGTTCCGTAGGAGTCTTAACATTACAAGTATTCAGTACTATCACGTCAGCACCTCTTGGATCATTTATCCCGAGAAAGCCGGCTTCCTCAAGTAGTTTTACCATTATCTGGGAATCGGATCTATTCATAGAGCAGCCATAAGTTTCCATATAAAATCTCAATCGACGAATTCCTCCGACTCCACAGTAACTCCATCGACGCTCGCTACATTGCCTCCATAGTACTTGATGAGCTCCATTATATCGTCCTCATCTAAGTCATCCCCCTCGACTATGAGCCTCAGCCTCTCTATGTTTGAATCGTAGTCCCTCACCTCTACCTCCACTTTCTTAACTCCATCGAGTTTTGAGACCGCATCAGCTACCTCTATTATGCCTGGTTCATGGGGTTTCACTACATCGAGCACTAATTTCCTTATGAAAGTCTTCTTACTGTTCAACTTCCCTGAGGGAGATCTCGACACTTCGCTAGGTCCTCCCCGCCAGGATGAAGATCTCCAGCTTATAATGTTTACGATTGAGATCATCCTTGGGGTGTGATTCACTGGCCCCATTACCGGCCCCGGGTAGTGCTAGATCGTTCACCGAACCTTCGAGCCCATCGAGTAACATCCACCACTAGGAAACATGAAAAATCTTGTGATAATCTTCACTTGATTCACCCGAAGATTTAATGGGGAGTTCCAGCCACTCCCGAGGGTTTTCGCGAATAGGTTCACGACTTCGAGTCCACTGAGGATCGGCTAGAGAGATGCATTTACATTAGATTATCTTCCATCAGGATGCCCTAATATCCTGATTAAGCTCCTTCATCTCGCCTGATCTCGAGGAAAAGCTTCGCAATGACTTTATTTATCGTCTTCCTCCTACCGCCCTTCAGCTTTACCAATTTTATCTTACCCTTATACTCCTCTGGTATCTCAACGCTCCTCGAGAATGTCACAAAGATCTCAATACCTCTACTCAGACAGTACTCTAAGATCTCTCTTATATCCCTATTCCTACCTCTGACAGCGCTCCTAGGCTGCCAAACGGCCCCATAACCTAAGTAATTCAATCTCCTCTGAATTGAGAAGTAGAAGTCCTTGGGGACGGTCCTATCGAAGAAGAAAGGTGTCTTATATTTCCTCACCTTCCTCTTCACCAAGCTCATCCCTCAGAACTTTCCTAACCCTGATCACCTCGAGACCTAAACCCCTGAGAGCTCCCTCTATTCTCTCCCTATCCTCCCCTCTTAACCCCTTGTTATCCACTATAGCTACTTTAGTGGGCTCACCGTTCCTCGATATCGCTTGCTTCACCATCTCCTCGTCAACCCACTCAGCGTCGAGCTTCCTCACGGCATGCCCTATCGCGAACTTCGTGGAGAGCTCGACTCTAGTGAAGTGATCGTTTATGTGAGGCCCTCCGAATGCAATAGCTGCTACGAACTTACCCTCTTCCCACGACTCTACTGCCTCTAAGACAGATTCAGCTGCAGCTCTCAAGCCTCTCTCATCCCTCCAAGCTGTATCATCGCAACCTATCTCGAGGAAAGCTGTGGGAATATCTAAGGTAGGGCCATGATGAGTTGGCTCGAAACCGACCCAATAACCTATTTCTTCAGCCCTCTTGCTCACCGAAATGAGGTATTCCTTCATAAGGGAGGGTATCGCTATGGATAACTTGAAATGATCCCCACCGTATCTAGCTCTCCCGAAGTTCCCGGATACATGAGCTGTGAATATCGGATGATTGGGCGTACCGCTGTGCCTTGAGAGTACCGCGAGATAATCGAAACCCTCGAACTGAGATCCATTTATGTAGAGGATCTCCCTATCTACTTCAATTAGCTCGCATCTCTTATCTGAGAGGTTGAATTCCTCACCCATCATATCTTTTATCTCGTGAGCCATACCCGAGCCAGCGGGGTCCCTTTTGGAGTATGCTAGAGCTAACCTTTTGCTCATAAGCTATCATATCAACTTCTTTTATAAAAGGGTAGCAATATAGCTCGGGATGTAAATGGATGGTCATAGGACCCTGGCTCTGATCCTCTCCCCAGTCACAGTAGGCCTCTTAGCTGTGCTAGCTATAGGCTTGAGGGAGAGGGACTCCCTCGGGCTTCTCCTCTCGATTATCTTCATCGTCTTAATGCCGATAATAGATGTAATAAGGAGGTATTTGAGGGGAGAGATAGATATACTTGTCCCCGAGAGGTCGGTGAGGGGAAAGTTCTTCCTACAAGCATCCCTATCTTACTCAGCCGGATTCATCCTCTTGAGGTTCTTCGGCAGCAGGACTCTATCGGCTCTAGCTCTCACCTATCTCTTCGTGAGCTTAGCGCTCATGTTAATAAATAGGGGAGTGACGAAGATCAGCGTGCATATGGCTGGGATAACGGGACCGACTGCCTTCCTTCTATATTCAGGGAATGAGCTCGGATATCCGATGATCCCCCTGATACCGATATTGGCTTGGTCGAGGGGGAAATCCGGCTCCCATACGATCGGACAAGTTATACTGGGGGTCCTCGTCTCCTTACTCATAACATTGATGACATGCTCCTTCCTAAGGCTTGAAGATTGATAGTATCTTCTCCTTCGATATCTTGAGGTAATCGAGATCACTAGAGTGAACTTCTATCGTGACAGTACCTCTGTAGTTCGAGATCTCCCCGAGCACCTCGGGCCACGGGATCCTGCCGGCCCCTATCGGTAGATGTAGATCGCTGCTCATATCATTATCGTGGATATGCATGTGCACTATCTCCTTTCCGCACTTCTTCAGGTAGGATTTGAGCTTCTCTAAGCCCCCATTGATCATGCTATGTCCGACGTCGAGCGTCATGAGGAGGCCATCCACATGATCCAAGAGATACCTTATATCGGGCGGAGATCTGAAAGCCCCATGATCCACGTTCTCAACTAAGATCTGAACCCCCAATTCCCTTCCATACTTCACCAATTCTCTGAATCCAACTAAATTGAGTTCTCTAGCTTTCTCCTTGATTGACGCGAGCCAGCCAGGGGTGAATGGGTGGAACGTAGCTGATGTAGATTCCAATTTCCTGCATACTTCGAGGATCTTACGCGCCTCTTTTAAAGCCCCCTTCCTGACCTCCTCATATGGATGTGCTATCTCCAGGTAGTAAGGGGAGTGCGCGAGTAGGAATGCACCATGAGATTCCACTGTATCCTTGAGCTCATCTATCTTCCTCTCTACGGAATCCACCGAGGAGAGCGGCCATTCAACTGTTAACTCCACGAAATCCATCCCAATATCCAGTATATTTCTAACTTCACTCATCAGATCCCTATGTGGATTATTCATCCCACCGAACGTGAATTCGACCATTGAGCTCACTTGACTCCTCTCATATTTAACATGAACGGTACTTCTTGTGGAAATTGGATGCTTCAGGAAGGGTTATAGCTGAGCACATGCCCATCATTTGGAGGGCCCGTAGCTCAGCAAGGATAGAGCGGCGGCCTTCGGAGCCGCAGGTCGCGGGTTCAAGTCCCGCCGGGCCCGTATTAAAAAAGAAAAAGGTGTTATTTGGGTTTTTATCTCTTCCAGATGGCCTCAACAGCCATCTCTATGTCCCTATCAGTCACAGTCTTCCTCTTGGCATGTTTCGCAAGCTCTACAGCTTGCGCTCCAACTTCCCTGGCGAATCTCTCGAGGTGGTAGACCATCCTCTCCCTTGCATCGTCGCTTACCCTCTCAGCGCCCGCGCTCTTGATTATCCTATATACGGGTGCTAGGGGGAGATACCTAGTCTGCTTCTGGGGCATACCATATCACCTCTTAACAAACCCTATATGGGCTATGTATTATACATGGCACCTAAATATAAGCTTTTCTGAAGAATGAGGCATGAATAACCATATGGGTGTAGACTTATCTACTGTACCGAGTGCTCAATCTACTAAATCCATAGAGATTTCCTGGCATTTCATCATGACCACTATAATTCATGTTTAACAGAAAAAATATTATAGACCATTATAGAAAATATTTTTTATAATTATCGCAAAAATATTTAAATAAAAATGAATTATAATTTTTATTTGGAAAATATTGATAATTGCCTATTCAGGGGGTTCCAGTAAGTGAGGCCTACTCTCATCGATCGTTACCAGCCGGAGTGGAAATATACCTGGGATGGGCTTATTAACTCGATTCAATACGTGCCACCTAATAAAAATGTACCTACCTGAGTCATTGATATGGAAATAACTCGTGAGAGGGGGACTTCATCTAAAATTACATTATGGTCACCATAGATAAATTAAATAACTTTTTAGAGAGGTAGAAGTCTCTCAAAAGATCATCTAATGCCTCATTCAGATCAACGATCTCCGACTCTATGAGATCACTCTAAGCCAATTCAGGGATAATTTTCCCATATTAAGGTGAAACGAATTCTTCCTGACTCCTATACTCCATAATCGGCTTTAAGATATAGAGATTTTATTTTTTAGATTTAATTCCCAGGAGCTCGGAGAGGAATATTTAATAGGAGCGAGGGTACCTTGGTGTAGTTCTAGATATTCAGAGGGGTTCCCATGATACATGGATCGGCTAGAAGGGATGGATTGAGGCTGCTTTGCTCCACTGAATTCTTCTGGGGTTCAGATATTGGAGATGCCTCAGCCCATCTCATTAAAATCGGATGCGAGGGCCTCGTTATATCCACTGATCCCCCTCATTATTTCCCATCGACACTACACAGAGAGAGCGTGAGAGCGTTGAGAGATCTAATTAACAGCCTAGATGTCGTGGTCGCTGTTAGATCTCCTGAGACTGACGTCAATATCTTCAGCAGTAATCCTTATATCTCAGAAGCTTCCATCAGGAGCATTGAGGATTCAATAAACCTCTCACTCTCTTTGAACGCTGATTTTTCCATAATAAGGCCTTCAAATACCGCTATACCACAGAATTATGGGTTAGTCATGAGCAAGTTGCAGAGGATATTCTCGGGAGTGGGCAGGAACGCTTACATAGCTTTAGAGTTGATAGGTGAGGGAGCCCTCGAGATCTCCTCTAGGATAAGGGAGAGGAGGATAGGCTTCGTTTATGTGGATGGAAAGAGTCCTGAGGGCCTTTTGAGGAGCGATAGGGTCGTCTGTTTATCTATATACTTTAAATCAGAGCCCCTCAGGGTGATCCCCGGTATGAGAACTAGTATACCTTATCTAACCCTTCATCCGAGGGAGAGGGGAATGCATAGAGCCGATGACGTCAGAAGGATCGTTTTAAAGGTAAAAAGTTGGAGGGAGAGTCTCCTATGATATATGGATTTCCTGCCTCTCCCATCCCTCAACTATCGCCATTACCTCATTGAAGATCCTCTCCAGTAGCTTATTAGCGAATTCAGAGGCCTTATCCCTATCTGGGATCCTATCTGAGAATCTATCATCGTAAGAGATGATAGATCCGGGAGTGGGGACTGCATAGATACCTTCCTTCACCCTATAGATCTCCTCCTTCTCCATCTCCCCCTTGACCAAGGAGGGATCTATCTCGAGGATCATCGATGTCTCATCTACACCAGCGTGCCCCCCGCTTCCCCCGAATATCTCTTCAGTTAGATCCCTCGATAAATTCCACCAATTTATCATAGCTGACTTCAATCCGTAGTCGAGCCACGCCCTCCTCATCGCTCTCGATATAGCTTCTACTTGACCCGAGCCTCCGTGCCCATTCACCACTATCACTTTCTCAAACCCGTTCCTCATCAAATCGACCAGTACATCGTACATAAGTGACTCCATCGTTGACTCACTTATTTTAAGCGTGCCGAAGTAACCTGTGAGGCCCAAAGTCACTCCGTAGTTTATTGGAGGAGCTATCAATGCGTTCAACCTCTCGGCTAAGTTCAGGGCGATCCACTCAGGGATCAAGAAGTCAGTCCCTAGGGGGAGGTGAGGTCCATGGGCCTCGCAGACACCCACTGGGAGTATCGCTAGATCTGTGTCCTCAATAGCCTCCCTGAACTCCCTCCAATTCATCAACCAGATCCTTCTCTCCTTCACGCTCATAAGCCGGCCCTCTTCAGGAACTCATCTATTATATCCTCTAGGGTCGGGGACCCTATCTCCTGGAGCTCGTAGTAAACGTGGACAGCTGGTTTGTTTATCTTTAGGTACCGGCTTATATCCGTGGGCGTCCCTAAGACCACTGCTTCAGCTGGAGAATTGTTTATAGTCTCCTCTAGTTCCTTCATCTGAACTTCCCCATAGCCGACCGCCGGGAGCACTTGTGATAGGTGAGTGTACTTCTCATACGTCTCCTTTATCGAACCAACTGCATATGGCCTCGGATCTATGATCTCAGCCCTCAGCTTCCGCGCCATTAGATAACCGGCTCCGAAGCCCATATCTCCATGCGTCACTGTCGGACCGTCCTCGACCACTATGACTCTCTTCCCCTCGATGAGCTCGGGCCTATCTACAGTATAGGGGATAGCGGCAGTTATGACTTTAGCCCTCGGATTCACCCTTTCTACGTTCATGATCACCTTCTCTATATCTGAGTGGCAAGCCGTATCTACTTTGCTCACTATTATCACATCGGCCATCCTGACGTTGACGCTCCCCGGCCAGTAAGTGAGCTCGTGGCCCGCTCTGAGAGGATCGACTACAGTTATCATGAGATCCGGTTTATAGAATGGGAAGTCATTATTCCCCCCGTCCCAAAGTATCACATCGCTCTCTTTCTCAGCTTCCCTCAGTATCTTCTCATAGTCCACTCCAGCATAAACAACATTTCCTAGCCTTAGATGGGGCTCATAGTCTTCTCTCTCCTCTATTGTAGCATTATGCCTGTCTAGATCCTCTAATGAAGCGAACCTCTGAACTATCTGTTTCCTCAGATCTCCATAAGGCATTGGATGCCTTATAACTGATACCCTCAGCCCCCTCGCCTTCAGTATCTTCGATACCCTCCGGCTCGTCGGACTCTTCCCAGCCCCCGTTCTAGCAGCAGTTACAGCTATTACTGGCTTATTTGACTTCAACATCGTGCTCTTTGGACCTAAGAGCATGAAATCTGCCCCATTGGCTTGAGCTAGAGCAGCTCTCTCCATTATGTATTGATGGGAGACATCGCTATATGAGAAAACGACGAGATCCACATCCATCTCTCTTATTATCTTAGGGAGATCTTCCTCAGGGTATATTGGGATCCCATCGGGGTAGAGAGGGCCAGCAAGCTCTGGTGGGTAAATCCTGCCAGCTATATTGGGTAGTTGAGCTGCAGTGAAAGCGACTACCCTATAATTCTCGTTATTCCGGAAGAAAACGTTGAAGTTGTGGAAATCCCGGCCAGCAGCACCCATGATGACTACTCTCCTGACCATGGTATCACCTCAACATGAGCTGAGAAATGGATTTAACTTTGAGCTTCCGAGAGCCCCGTGAGGCCTGAGAGGGAGCTCATCGATGAGATAATTGGGTTAGTTTCGGAGGACCCATACGGTTTACTGAAGCTAGGGAGGGATGATGCTTCAGCTAGAAGGCTGAATGAAGGTATATACATCTTTAAGATGGATATGGTATCTTCCTCAACTGATTTACTCCCTGGGATGAGCTTGAGGCAGCTAGCTAAGAAGTGCGTAGTAGCTAACTTCTCGGACGTCGCATCCAAGGGAGCTAGGCCCCTACTCTTCATGTGTTCCCTCGGTCTCCCCAAGGATATGGAGGATGAGGAATTCGCCTCAATCTTCGAGGGGTTTGAGGAAGCGATGAGGAAGTACGGGACTTACTTAGTTGGAGGGGATCTGGGGGAGTCGAAGGAACTGATAATATCGGGATTCGCTTTCGGTAGGGTCGAGGGGAGGCTCGTAGGGAGAGGGGGATCCAGGCCGGGGGATATCGTGATGACGACGGGCAGCTTCGGGTTGACGTGGCTCGGCTTTAAGCACCTCTTGGAGGGATTAGAGCTCCCAGAGGGATTGAGGAGGAGGGTATTGAGAGCTGTATATGAGCCAGAGGCCAGAGTTGAGGAGGGGATAATAACATCCAATTACGCTACATCTACTGTCGATAGTAGCGATGGGCTTTATTGGTCCCTCAGGGAACTCTCTAGAGCTAGCGGCAATGGGTTCCTGATAGAGGAGCTCCCCCTCGATGAGGAAGTCAGGCTCTTCTTAGGCGAGGATTCGATAAGCGCTGCCTTCCATGGAGGGGAGGAGTATGAGATAGTCTTCACTGTGAGGGAGGAGGACGTAGCTAAAGTCAGGGATGAGCTCACAGTCTTGGGGGTTGAGCCGATTAAGATAGGTAGGGTCGTGGAGGGCGGAGGGATATTCTTGAGAGTAGGGAGCGGTCTTATCGAGGTCCCAGAGGGGGGTTGGGAGCACTTCAGAGGTCTAAAGTGACAATTTCACCTATTTCAGGGAGTAAGGTCTTAATATTGAGATTTGAGAGCTTGATCTTCTCTACGAATCCAGATCTCTCGCTATCATTTCCATGAATCGGGACAGCTAGACTAGGCACTACAGCTCTCGCTATCCTCACAGCTTCAGAGGGACTGGAATTGGGAGAGGGAGAGCCGACTGGAATGAAAGCAAGATCCACAGGGGAGAACGCTGAGAAACTCTTCGAAAATCCTGTGGAATCTCCATGGAATATCGATAGTCTCCCTATCTCCAGTAAGAGCACGACAGGATGATGACCGGGGTGCACAGATCTCAGAGCGTGGACCTTGATCCCTTCGAATTCTAACATCTCACCGTCCCTTATCCTGATGATACCAGAGGACCTCCTCGCTATCCTATAAACTCCTGGGTTCCCCACTACACGCGGGTTGAACTCATCGATCATAGAATTGAGAGAAGCGATATCGAAGTGGTCTGAGTGTTCATGAGTGAAGAGAACTATATCGAGTCCTCCTAGATCATTTATCTCATCGATAGAGAAGAGGGAGGATGGATCAATCAATACACTGACTCCTTCGGCCTTCAGATATACTGCGGAGCTCCCCTTCCAAACGAAGATCAAGACCTCACCAGCTCCACATTCATACCAGTCCTCAGGCCTCTTATTAATTCCATGCCTGAGATGACTTTCCCCATCGGATTTATGGGTTCGCTCAATCTGATGTCTGATAAAGCAATCAATATCATCTTCTTAGAGATTGAATATGCGACATGACCCTTCCTCATCGAGCTCCTCGCTTTCTCAGACCTGGTCTCTATGGGAGCCGATATGTAGATGAGCTCACCGCTGCTCACCACCATACTCCTTATTGGGAGGCTCCTATAGAGTCTCTCTATAGTTATAGGTGAGAGGTGCCTTATCAACTCCAATTGAACGGTATCATCAGCTCCTTCCCACCTCAGGGTAACTATGTAGCTCTCTATTCCCTCAACCCTCTCTTTCAATATTCTTTCACCTCAGGGAGGGTCAAATAGTTTTATCCCTCCCCCGATACCTTCGCCTTAGCTCCTTTATAAATCCTTATCCTCGAGTTACCATCTACGTAGGTGACGAGCCCTTCCCTCTCAAACTCCCTCAGAAGCTTCCTAGCGACGCTGACCCTTATGTTATACTTCATCGCTAGGGACTGGGGAGTGATATAGCTCGATCTCACTACTTCCTTCCTTATCTGATCCATAACCTGAGGCTTAACTTCGACATCTCTGATTATCTTCTCGGCCTTCTCAGCGCTCATGACACACCCCTTGCCCCTCACATCGAGGCTTTTTAATTATGCTCCCGGTCCTCATCTGACCTCCTCGCCCTCAGAGCTTCTTCTTCTGATCTTAGAAGTTCAATTTTTTCCCTTTTAATCTCTATTTCTTTGTCTAATATTGAAATAAGTTCCCTCCTCATGTTTATATCATTTAGAATTGATGAGAGCTCGGAGATCTTCCCTAACAAATCCGAAAGAACTCCTCTACTGGATTCTATTACCTCTGAGAACTTCCTAAGCTCAGATAAAGTGGGGTAAAACTTCTTCAGGAGAGCTTCAGAGGATTCTCTCACTTGCCTCGCTACCGTCTCTATCTCCTCAACCAATTCGTTCCTTATCTTTCTCAGCTCATCTACCTCGGCTAGGAGCAATTCCTTCCTAGCTTCAAGCGTCTTGACCTCAGAGCTGAGGTTTCTGGATAGCTCCTCAAGCCTAGATACCTCACTTCTCATGTTTGAGATCTTCAGATCCAATGAGGATGCTTCGGATTCTAATGCCGATTTTTTAGCCTCGATAGCGTTCAACTCAGCCCTCATCCTCTCCCTACCTTCCCTAAGAGCATCGATATCTTTCTCCAATTCCCTTATTTGGGAGTTCAATTGGCCTAACATAGATCTCCTCTCAGTTATCTCACCTTCTAACGATAGCTTCCTCCTCTGGAGATCCTCTATCCATTTCAAAAGCGTCTGATATCTATTATTCAGCGCCTCTATTTCCTTATTGAGTTTACTAGCGATCTTAGTGAGTTCTCTTATCCTTTCCTCCAGCTCCTCCTTTTCCGCTACCTTCTCCTCTATATCATCCTTATCCATCGCTCACCTTCTATTAGATGTGATCCCGATTTTTAATATGATCGAAACCTCCACACAACTTGCATCCTCCCATCCGCTCGAATCCCAAGAGATCGCAAAACTAATTTTTAATGTCAGTACATAGTAGCGTGATGATCCCTGGCTACAGGATAAGGCCCTTCAAGCCGGAAGACCTAGAGGCTGTTGAGAGGATAAACAGAGTATTCTTGCCGGAAAACTACCCGAGTTACTTCTTCATGGAAAATTATAGGAGGTTCCCGAGGAGCTTCTTCGTCGCTGAAGATGAGAACGGGAATGTAGTTGGTTACGTCATGTGCAGAGTCGAATCGCACTACACCAAGAGGGACACCCTCATCTTGGGGCACGTGCTATCGATAGCTGTGAGCAAAGAGCATAGGAGGAAGGGGATAGGGGAAGCTCTAATGCTGAAGGCTGAGGAGGGGCTCATATCTTACTACTCTGATGCTATCTATCTTGAAGTTAGGGTCTCAAATGAACCAGCCATAAGGTTATATGAGAAACTAGGATATAAGAAATTGGGCATAATCCCGTTCTACTATGCTGATGGGGAGGATGCTTTCCTGATGTATAAGATAGTGAGAGAGGGCCTCGATGATTCCCTGGTCTACCAAGCCCTCGGAAACAGGGTGATCCGTTGAGGAGGACAATTGATCTGAGGGGGATGAAGAGCCCCAGGGCCATAGTGGAGATAGCGAAGATCGTGAAGAAGGCTACTCCAGGTGAGACTTTAGATTTCCTCGTGGGCGATAAGGGGACCGTAGATGATTTATACGAGTGGGTCGGCAGGACGGGCCATACGCTTAAAGTATCTGAGAGGGGAGATCACTGGCTCGTTCAGATAACTAAGAGGGAGGGTTGAATTTGCCGAAGGTGAAGGATGAGGGGTTAGCTGGGAAGGGAAGGGATTCTATTGAGTGGGCTAGGGCACATATGCCAGTCCTATCGGAGATAGCTGGGAGGTTCCTCAGGGAGAGACCCCTCGATGGCCTGAGGATCGCTGCTAGTATGCACGTCACTAAGGAGACAGCTGTACTGATGCTCACTCTGAGGGATGGAGGAGCCGATATATTCCTCTCACCATCCAATCCCCTCTCGACTCAGGACGATGTAGCAGCAGCCCTAGCTGAGGAGGGGATAGAGGTATATGCATGGAGGGGTATGTCGGAGTCAGAGTATCTCTGGGCGATAGAGGAATGCCTCAAGGCCGATCCAGATTTCACTATGGATGATGGAGGGGATCTAACGGTAATGGCTCATGAGAAAGGATACGCTGAGGAGATAGCTGGGGGAACTGAGGAGACGACCACCGGAGTCTTGAGGTTGATGGCGCTCGAGAGGGAAGGTAAGCTGAAGTACCCTGTGATAGCGGTGAATGACGCTGAGACAAAGAGGAACTTTGATAACGTTTACGGGACGGGTCAGAGCACTATAGATGGTATATTGAGAGCTACTAATATAATGATAGCTGGTAAATGGTTCGTAGTCGCTGGGTACGGATATGTCGGGAGAGGGATAGCTAATAGAGCTAGAGGGATGGGCGCTAAAGTGATAGTGACTGAAGTGGACCCTGTAAGAGCTTTGATGGCCGCAATGGATGGCTTCATCGTGATGCCCATGCTCGAGGCAGCTAAGCTCGGTGATATATTCGTTACAGCTACTGGGAACAGCGGGGTGATAAAAGCGGAGCATATCAGCTTGATGAAGGACGGAGCTATACTCGCTAACGCCGGGCACTTCGATGTCGAAGTATCGGTCAAGGACCTGGAACTAATGTCACTAGCTAAGAGGGATCTGAAGGAGAACTTGAGGGAGTACCTACTTCCCAATGGGAAGAGGGTTTACTTACTCGCTGAGGGGAGGTTGGTGAATTTAGTCGCAGCGGAGGGTCATCCTAGTGAGGTCATGGACATGAGTTTCGCTAATCAAGCCTTAAGCCTCGAATATCTGGTGAAAGAGAGGGGGAAGCTCCCAGCTAAAGTGATCCCAGTGCCTAGATGGATAGATAACGAAGTAGCCAGGATAAAGCTTAGATCCATGGGGATCGAGATAGATAGCTTAACGAAAGAGCAGGAGGAGTACTTGAGGAGCTGGAGGATCTGAGATGGAGGAACTCCCTTTAGGCGCTCTCAGAGTGAGGGGATGGAGTAAGGGATGCGATCTATGCTGGAAGGGGGCCAAGAGCATCCTCTTCATAACTGGGGAGTGCCCCTTATATGAGAGCTGCTTCTACTGTACGATAGCTGATTGGAGGAGGGGCAAGAGAGACCTCATAATAGTGAATGAGAGGACTATTGAGGAGGAATCATCTCTCATTGAAGAGATAGAATATAGTTCCTCTCTAGGCATCGGGATAACTGGAGGAGAACCATCTATCGTACCCGATAGAGTTTACGAATACGTTAAGTTGCTTAAGGAGAGATTCGGAAAGGAGTTCCATGTCCATCTTTACACTAATTCTATTGGTATAGATGAGAAGACTCTATCGATTCTTTATGATGCTGGGGTAGATGAGATAAGGTTCCACACATGGGATGAGAGGAAGTGGGTGAAGATGAGATTGGCTGCTTCCTTCGGATTCTCAGTGGGGGCCGAGATGCCATCAATCCCCGGAGAGGGATGGGTGAAAAAGCTCATTTTACTTTCGAGCTTCCTCGATAAGATAGGTGCTGATTTTTTGAACTTAAATGAGCTCGAATTCACGCCTTCAAATAGGGAGAATCTCTTGAGAATGGGTATGAGACCGAGGATCGATGATGAAGTTGGGGTTGAGGGGAGCGCTGAAGCTGCTAGGAGCGTGCTCGAATATCTGGAGAGGGAAACGGGTATAATGGGTTACTTCTGCCCTGCCTCTCAGAAGGAATATCAAGTGAGGATGAGGTGGATCAGGAGGGCGTCTAACATCGCTAGGGATTACGAGATGCCTACTGATGAGGGCACTCTCATATACGGGGAGGTGAGCGGCCCTGAGGAGAAGCTCATGATAATTTTTAGGAAGTACGGGGGGTATTACAAAGATGGAAAGCTTTTGATGAGAGCTGATTCATTTGAAAAAGCCTCTAAAGAGATAAAAAAGCTCGGGTTAAGTGGAAGGCTTATCGAGGTAATGCCAACGGAGGAGAGGAAGGTCCTCCAAGTCTACCCTCTTGAATTCATATTGAGGAGTAGAGGTTAAAAGACAATGGTCTCTCCCATTTCAGGCGAATGTGCCGCTATTCCGACCTTCTCTAACTCATCAGCGAATTCATCAGCCTTATCCCCGTGGACCGCTACTACCTCTCTCGGGCTGAGGTCCCTTATTGTCTTCAGGATGCCGGACCTACTCACGTGAGCTGAGAAGTTCAGTTGATTTACCTTCATCGTGACCCAGTTGTCTTCTCCATCTATCTCCATCCTTCCCTCCTCTAAGAGCCTCCTTCCCTCGGATCCATCGACCTGATAGCCAGTGAGTATGAGAGAACTGTTCTCATCTTCCTTCCTCTCCTTAACGTAGTAATGGACGGGTCCTCCTTCTAGCATACCCGATGTCGTTAGCACGACACTGGGCCTCTTCGCTATCCTCTCCCTCATCCCCCAATCCCTCACGGGGATCATGCTCCTTATCGTCAGGCTCATCTCCTCATAGTTCCTGACTTTGTTTGAGAACTCCGACGTTATCTCCGTGCTCTTCTTCGCCATACCATCGAGGAATATGTCCCCCTTGAAGCCCCTAGCCCTCAAGGCCATCGCGACCTCTAGTAGTCTGCCTATAGCGAAGCCCGCTATTATAGCGGTACCCCCGCTGTTCAAAGTCTCCATCACGGTCTCTTTCAAGAGTATCTCCTGCTTATCCCTAGGTGGGTGCTCTTTCTTCGCATAAGTCGTTTCAGTTATCAGGATATCCACCTTAGGGATGTCCTCTATCCTAGCTGGAGGCATGAGCCTCGACTCCACAGTATTGAAGTCCCCAGTGTAGAGCAGGGAGGTACCATCGTGATTTATGTGGAACATAGCGCTCCCGGGGATATGTCCCGCATCTATCGCAGTGACTTCAATGTCCCCCACTTTGAATGGGATATTGAAATCTATAGTCCTGAAGTTCTCCAGAGTCTTGTTCACGTCTCTTGCCCCATATCCCAAGTTATGACCCTTCAATTTCGCCACTTTTATCGAATCATAGAGCAGGAGCTCTGTATAATACTTCGTTATGTCTAGAGCGTAGATGGGCACTTCCATACCGTGGCTCACGAGCCTGGGCAATGCACCAGAGTGATCTAGGTGAGCATGCGTGAGGAGGACGGCATCTACCTCCTCTGGGATCGGGGGGAACTCAGGGTGCTGCTTGGGTATTAACTTCATCCCATAGTCCAGTAGGACCTTCGTTCGTCCAGCCTCGAGTAGGATAGCGCTCTTCCCGACTTCCCTAGTTCCCCCTAAGCATGTTATAGATACTTTAGCCACTTTTCATCACCTCTGACCTCTTCAGGTCTCAGCGAGGATATGTCCAGTAGCCCTTTAAAAACATGTGAGCGTGAGATTTCGATGAGGTGATCTCATGGGTTATGTCCCTTTCTCGGATTTCAAGAAGCTCGATATAAGGATAGGGGAGATATTAGAAGTTGAGAGGATAGAGGGAAGCAGGAAGTTAGTTAGATTGGTAGTCGATCTGGGTAATGAGAGGAGGCAGCTTGTAGCAGGTATAGCTGAGTTCTATGAGCCGAAGGACCTCATAGGGAGGCAGATAGTTGTAGTGACGAACTTAGAGAGGAGGAAGTTCATGGGAGTGGAGTCTCAGGGTATGTTATTAGCGGCTGTAGTCGACGGTAGACCTGTCCTCATTGAACCGGAGGAGAAAGTCCCGCCTGGAACACCAGTTTCATGATCCCTCTTCAGAGGCTCCGAGTATCCTATATACTTCTACCCCTTCATCCCCTATCTTCTTGAAATCGAGGAAAGCCAATCCCTTCCTCTCAAGCCCTTCCAATATCTTCTTCGCGAGCTCCACTGGTATATTCAATTCAGATGACACATCAGCTATTGAGACGAATCCACCCTTCCTCTTAGCGAGCCTTATAACAGCTGCCTCTAGCCTCTCTTCAGAGGCTTTAGCTTCCCTCAACATGTGCCTGAGGTAGATGAGCAAGCCCCCTAAGGTCATGAGAGCTATCCCGGGTAGCACTCTCATGGGCTCGAATACACTCGCTATCAGGAATATCAAGCCGAAAAATATGAGCACTGCTGAGAGTAAATAAGGTAAGATATCGGATATTGAGGGCAATTTAACCCCCAACTTCTTCCTTCAGTTTCTTAAGCTCCTCCTCTAGTTGAGTCTGTAGCTCTATCTTACCTAACTCCCTCTCTATGACATCCCTCTCCTCTGGCTCCAGTAGGTCTAGAGCTCCTCCAGTAGCTATCAACTCATCTAATGCTGCTGCTCTCGCCTTCATATCGCTAATTTTCTCCTCAGATCTCTCGATTATCCTAGCAGCTGATGCGAAATCGTCAGAGAGGCCCGTTATCATCCCCTGAACCTCAACTTGGGCCTTAGAGGCCTCATACTCAGCCTTAAGCTGCTCCTTCTTAGCCTTGAAGAGCTCTATCTTAGTCCTTAAATTGTCCCTCAAAGCGAGCAGTTTTTCCTCATCCTGTTTCATCTCATTTATCCTCTTACTGATGGTCTCCCTCTGCTGAACTAAGACTAGCTTCCTCTCCAGAGCTTGCTTAGCTAAATCCTCCCTACCTGCTTTCAGGGCCCTCCTAGCTTTATCGTCCATATCGTTTATCCTCTCATCCAGTCTCTCTAACTCGAATTCCAATTTCTTCCTAGCAGCTATTGCTCTCGAGAGTGCCATCTCAACGTTATGCAGTTGTTGAACGAGCTTATCGTAAGCGTAGTCCAGTTGCTCCCTCGGGTCCTCAAATCTGTCAAAAAGCTTGTTTAACTTAGCCTCTATATTCGCTCTCAATCTATCCCAGAATCCGGACATACGATCACCTCTACCTAAGACCTCACAGAGATAAAAAGGTGAGCCCCTCCTTAGTTATCTTCAGCAAGTATTTACCCCATGGGGTGTGACTGAGGCTCTCGAATTTTTCCTAAGATTTACCTTTAAGGGCCTCGCCGTATTTTTTGAGTGAGAGGAGAGCATACGCAGCTCTCTCCGGCGTGGGGAATATTGGCAATCCCCTCTCCTTCAATTCCCTCAGGATAGAATCTACTTCATCAGTCGTAGGTACTGCGACAGCTACAATAGGTACCTTCGAGGATCTCAGGAGCTCTGATAATGCCTCCAAAGTCCTACTAGGTACCATAGCTGGGACCCCGAGCAAGGGTATTATGAAGAGGGCATCGTACTCACCGCTCTCAGAGAATATGCTGCCGACTTCCAGGAACTGCTCTGGTGTCGAGTCACCTGTCAGATCCGTCGGATTGCCGACAGGATAGTAAGGGGGGAGTATCTCCCTGAGCTTCCTCTCCAACCGTTCGGAGGGTGGGTTCAGCTTGAAGCCTATCGATTCGAGGGCATCCACAGCTAATATCCCGAAACCCCCTCCATTCGTTATCACAGCTACTCTGTCACCGGACATGGGGGGTTGCGATAATAATGTCTGAGTGGAATCCAAGAACTCACCTAAGGTGCTCACGATTATCCCCCCGCTCTGCTTCACAGCGGAGTGGAATATCTCACTACTCCCTGCCATCGATCCTGTGTGACTCCTCACAGCTCTGTCGCCTGATGATGTCTTACCCCCCTTCAGGACTACTACCGGTTTCCTCTTGGATGCCCTCTTTATGGACTCCATGAAATTCCTCCCGTTAGCCACGCTCTCTACGTATGCCGCTATTACCTCAGTGTCCTCATCTTCCATCAAGTACTCCAATAGCTCGCTCTCATCTACATCCGCCCTATTCCCATAGCTCACGAATTTACTTATTCCCATACCCTCTTTCCTCATCATCGTGAGCACTGTGCTTCCTAAACTACCGCTCTGTGTTATGACAGCTATTTTTCCCTCTCCAGGCCTTGGTATTACTCTCTCTGGGAGGAAAAGAGTATCTATCTTATCCTTAGGATCGAATATCCCGAGGCAATTCGGTCCAATGATCCTTATACCTCTCCTCCTCGCAACTTCAACGAGTTTCCTCTCGAGCTCCCAGTTTCCTACCTCCGAGAACCCACCTGATATCACTAGAGCTCCTCTCGCTCCTTTATCGGCTGCTTCCTCTAGGATCGCTGGGGTAGCATCCGCTCTGACAGCTACTACGACTAGATCAATACTCCCCGGTATATCTGAGATAGATGGGTAGCACCTGAGCCCTAAAATTTCGTCTGCATTTGGATTTATCGGATATATTTTCCCCTCGAATCCTATCTCTACCATCCTCCTCAGGATGACGTGTCCCACTTTCTCCTCGCTCCTAGATGCACCGACTATAGCTACGGATCTAGGTTTGAAGAAGACATCTAGGCCCATGCTCTCCCTCATGGGTTACGTTAAAAATAGGCTGATGCACTATAAAATAATGTCCTTAGAAG
This sequence comes from uncultured Nitrososphaerota archaeon, assembly GCA_964519515.1. GTDB lineage: Archaea > Korarchaeota > Korarchaeia > Korarchaeales > Korarchaeaceae > Korarchaeum. The sequence continues at coordinate 2,737 of CAZFIJ010000070.1, read as the reverse complement.
ATGAGTTCCCCTTCGAGTCCCCTGAAGAAGCATTCATAAGGACGAGCAAAAGCATCATGAGCTCCCTCAAAATCGAGAAGAGCAAATATAAGTTAGGGTGGGAAGAGATCCCCGAAGGATCTTATGAGAGGATAGCGGCTGTAGATGGGGGGAGCGGTATACTCTTCTTGAACCAAGGTCAAGTGATGTTCTTAACGTCCTCCTCCCTCTTCCAGAAGGATGAAAAAATTATGAGATCTAGGAAATACCACATCGGCGTCCTAGATGCTTTCGCGTATGCTGAGAGGGTTTCAATATGCAGGAAGACGATGGAGGTAAAGATGGCCATTAGAACAATCGAATTACTGAATCCAGATCTTCTGTTGCTTGATGGATCGTTTAAAGCGTTCGTAGATGGGGATATATGGGCTACGCCATTCGGCTCGAGGTATCCGGCTAGCGATGTGAGGAAGTTCCTAGATAAACTGCTGACGGGAATAGAGGGGATGGGGCTCGATCTCACGAGCGGGTTCGTCCCCTTGACCCATAGTCAAGAGTACTCTAGAGAAATAGATATTATGATAGAGGAAGCCCTGGGGGGAAGCGGGGGGACCCTGAGGAAGGATGAGCTCCTGAGGGCTAGAGCTTATTTGGAGAGGTATGAATTCCTTTACTCGATGAATAAGCTCCTCAGTATGTCTAAGAACGTTGTAGCGATATCTAAGAGATCCGGAAGTAATGCTTATTTCGGATCAGAGATCCCAGACATTGAGATAGTGAGGAGGTGCTATGAAATGAGGCCGGGGTTCCTCAAACCCATTTCTATGAATTTGGATTTCCAGTATCACGGTATCGATAGCTCCTACCCGATTAAGTTAACTTACGCGAGGTTAGAGAGAGGGGCTAACGTCCTGAGGATAGAGGTACTGGGAGATCGTAACGATATCGGGGAGATATTAGGATCCCTCGCGAGAGACTCGATAAAGGGATACCCATACCATCTGAGGACAGCTCATGAAATGGCGAAAGTTGGGAAGAAGCTGATCCAGTTCTTAGCGAAGAACCTCCATTTAGATCTCGTGAGCGGGAGGGAGGTACTTGGAGAGTGACTCCTTGGGCAAGGTCGCCCCGGGCACCACACCTCTCTCGGTACAGATGGTGGCTTATGAAGGCGTGATCCCGAGGGTCGGGGAGTACGTCATATTGGAGGATGGAGGCATCAGAGTGCTCGGTATGATAACTGATGTCATCATGGGGGCCTCCGAGCTCGAGAGAGAGGACCTTCTTCAAGCGAATTATTACGATAAGATCCTTAAGTTGATTGAGAGGCCCTCAAACTGGGTAAAAGCATCTATAAAGATGATAGGAGTCCTAGATGGGAAGAAGATCTCTGGAACACCTAAGGTACCTATATCGCCTGCAACAGACGTGAAAAGAGCCCCAACTGATATTTTGACCGAGATATTCAAGCCGAACGAGGGCGATGGGATAAGGATAGGGAAGTTGATGACTAGGGATGATGTAGATGTCTATCTAGATCCTGATGAGATACTCTCGAGGCATCTAGCTATTCTAGCGGTCACAGGTGCTGGGAAGTCGAATACAGTCGCTGTAATACTTGAGGAGATCCTGAGGCTCGGGGGTGTAGCTCTGCTCTTCGATATACACTCTGAATATTCCAACATGTCTCTGGATTGTGATAGTTGTTATATTGAGACGATACAGCCAGAGATAGACCCATTAACGCTTAGTCTCGACGAGATAGCTAAGTTAATAGGAATCTCTTATGAATCAGCCGCGAAAATCTATATATTCCTTAAGAGGGCTTATTTTAACGCGAGAAAGCTTCTGATGAGGGAGGAATTGTATGATTACATCAAGAGAGCTGGGATAGACAGCGATCCTCAGGATCTACTAGCTGGGATACACGCTATAGTGAAGCTCTCTATAGATGGGGAGGGTGAATCTGATGATGAGAACCTGATAAAATATAGCAGAAAGGATAGAGAGAGTGTATTGAGCCTCTTAGCCAGACTGGAGCACGTGAGGGATAGATATTCTAGGGTTCTAGTCTCACAGGCCGGTGAGATAGTCGATCACTTGAACTACGGAAAGCTTGTCGTCGTTGATTTAGGTCAATTAGATACGGAGCTAACTGATATAGTCGTAGGCAAGACTCTCCTAACTCTCCTAGAGAGGGCTAAAGCGAGGAGAATGGGATCTAACGTTTGGATACCTATCCCCGTGCTCTCAGTGATAGAAGAAGCGCACATACTAGTGCCCTCTACGATGGACACTTACACTAATTATGCAGCCTCACAAATAGCGAGGGAGGGGAGGAAGTTCGGGGTCGGTCTCTGCTTAGTCAGTCAGAGGCCGAAAGGTATCAATACAGATATACTCTCTCAAATGGTCAATAAGATAATATTGAGGGTGATAGAGCCCGAGGATCAAGCGTACATAAGGAGAGCTACTGAGTTCCTCAGCGAGGATATGGTGAAGTACCTCCCATCTTTGGATATAGGGGAAGCTGTAGTCGTCGGCCCTATGATCAAGATACCAGCGCTCATAAAGGTCAGGTTATCGAAGGCCAAGAGGAGAGGGGAGAGCTTGAAAGCTAGGGAACTATGGAAGATGGGAACTGAGAAGAAGGACTTCGAGGACGATTATTACTCAGCTATAGGTGATTGAGATGAGGTTAGTCCATTTATCGGACAGTCACCTGGGAAAAGCTCAATTCAATCTAGCTGAGAGGGAG
>CAZFIJ010000069.1:0-43035 GCA_964519515.1 uncultured Nitrososphaerota archaeon | reverse complement strand
GGTCGCGGGTTCGAGTCCCGCCGGGCCCGCTTTACTCTTGATTTTTTTAATTCTACCACTAGCTCATGTCGGAGCTCAGCAGAACTTCGATGCTGTCATCGTCAGGGGAGATATATACACGGATTGGATAATAGCTATGTCCTACGGTATGTCCCACGGCTCTTGGATAGTCCAACTGACTTCTACCAACGAGGATGAAGTACTGAGGCTCATAACTGGATTAGCGAGCTTCAAGAGGGATATATCGATCTTAATAGTGGGAGCACCTAATGCAGTACCGATGGAGTTCGAGGAGAAGCTCCAGAGTCTGGGGGTAGTGGTCAAGAGAGTAGGAGGGGCCACTAGGCTAGATACATCCCTCTACCTCACGATAAATTACTGGAGGGATTGTAGATCTTTAGTACTGGTCGATGGATTCAACTCCTCTTACTATTTAGCGGCCCTGAGCGTAGCAGTCGAGAGGAGGGCCCCGATAATATACACGAAGAACGGTAAGCCTCCAGATGGCTTCAGAGAATCTCTAGAGAATCATTTAAGGGACTTAGACTCGATAATAGTTGTAGGGGAGAGTTTGGATCCTGATGAAGCGAATTTCCTGAGATCCAAGGGGTACTCAGTGAGTTATATCTCCGGGATGAACGTGACCCAGAGGTACGCGGGGCCGAGCATTCAGCTCACATTTAGAGAGGTAGTAACGCCTCTGCTCGCTATAATTAGCTTCCCCTTGGGATCTCTCCTGACTTACGTCTTGATGAGGAGGAATAAGAGGGAGGAGAGTGACCTAATGGATTTCCTCACTCTAGATGAGAGGAAGCTCGTTGAAGTAGTCAAGGAGAAGGGAGAAGTCTTTCAGGAGGAATTACCGGAATTGACAGGATTTTCTAAGCCTAAGATAAGCAGGATGATTGCTGAACTTTCGGATAGGAGGATATTGAGCAAGGAGAAGTATGGGAAGACCTATATAATAAGGCTGAGCGAGAGGGCCAGGAACCTTTAAATTACTCGAGCAATGGGATCCTAGGTGGTAATTTGTCCGAAGAGAGGTTGGTGTTCAAACTCCTACCGGTAGACCGCGAGGTGTTCTGTACATCCTGCGGTAGGAAGGTGACTTATGAGAGAGGAGTAGTGGCTTTCAAGTGCCCTAACTGCGGGGAAGCGATAATAATAAGATGTAATATCTGTAGGAAGCAAGCTAATGAATACTTATGCCCTAACTGTGGGTTCACAGGCCCTTGAGGTGATTATGATGGCTAGGATACTCGCTATATACAGAGTTCTGCTCGATGGGAGTATGAGTAGTGAGGAAGCAGTCCAGAGGATAAGAGGGGAGCTCGAGAAGAGAGGTTTCAAACTCGAGGGTTACGATGAGAGCCCAATAGGCTTCGGAATAGTTGCTTTGAGCTTAAAGATAACTGCACCGGAGGAAGATGGCATCACTGACGCTATATCGAGCGTCCTCGAGGAATCGGAGGGGGTGAGTAGCGTAGAGCTCGATATGGTGAGTAGGGTGGGCTGATGTCCAAGAGCTTCCCGTTGATCTACATCATATATGAGATAGTGAAGGAGAGAGGCTCTATAGATGATTTAGAGCTCTTCGAGATACTCTCCTCCAAGCTCCAGAGGGTCTCGCTCTCGGAGATAGAGAAAGCTCTACTTAAGCTGGAGGTGATGGGGAAGATAGTCACTTCTAGTAAGGGGAAGAAGGGAGGGCTCTTGATAGAGCTCGCGGGGGAGAGGAAGTACATAACGCCTGATGAGGAGTGATCAGAACCAGGACTCTAGCCCGCCCCCTGAGAGCAATTTATAAGATTCCTCTATCTCATTTATCACTTTCCTCACTCTTTCCTCAGAGAACTCGTGCTCCTCTACCATGAACTTCAAGAGCTCGTCACTCATAGGTCTCCTCAGAGATGTATCGTAATCATCAGTAGTCGGGGGGTTCAGGAAGAATTCATAGATCGATATGGGATCGACATCGAACTCCCAAGGTATCCTTGAGAAGAGATCCTCTGGCCTCTTATACTTCTTGACGAGCTCCAGAGCTCTCTTCACACCTATCCCTTTGACACCACCCAAGTTATAATCAGTCCCGACTAAGATCCCTATCATTATCAACTGCTCCCTGTTGATCCCATTCCTCTTGAGCACGCTCTCCAGCTCTACTAACTCAGGATTTACATCGACGTAAACTTCCTTACCCGGGAGCTTCCTCTTACCAGTTATCGTGAGGTTCCTTATCAGCCTCGGAGCACCGAAGAGGAGGGAATCGTAATCTTGGGATGCCGTAGCCCATACATCGCCCTTCATAGCCATGTGAGCTGCTTGAGCTTCTCCCTCACTCGGGGCTTGGACAGTGGGCACGCCCATCAACTTTAGTATAGTCTTACAATCTTCCACTATATCTTCCGTTATATTCAGGGCTGCTTGAGCGTACTTCCTAGCTTCCTCAAGGTCTCCAAGCTCAAGAGCTTCCTTCCATTTTAATTCAGCCTCTTCTCTAGCTCTAACTCTCTCCTCTATCGCTCTAGACTTGAAAGATGGCTTCTCCCCATCGAACACGTAGATGGGGATTATACCCTCCTTCAATAAGTTAGCGGTCCTGTAGAAGATACCCGAGTGGACGCTCGTTATCTCGCCCTTGCTAGTCATCAAGGGGGTACCATCAGGCTGCCTGACTTTCGCTAAGAATTGGTACATCGCATTGAAAGCATCTAAAGCGATCTTCTTCCCCGCTATATCAGAGAGCTCCAATTCGACTTTATCCTCGATAAGCTCCCCGATCTTAACTCCCATCTGGGGTCATTATATATGATAGGGCGGCAATTAAAAGACATCAGGTAGGAGTATGATAGCTCTAGTAGGTCCCTACTATCCAGCAGTGGGTGGAGTTCAAGTATACATGACGTACATGGCTAGGGAGCTCCTCTCTCTGGGCTTCGAAGTCACTGTAGTGAGCTACAAGGGTTCTAAAGCTAGATGGGGGGAGAGGGTCATCGAAGCCCCCAATCTCAAGTTCAAGGGGCTCAGGGGGGTGAGCTTCATCTTAGGGGCTACTGAGATATTGAGGAGGGAGAAGCCGGATCTCATCATCTCGCATTACGCCTCGACATCAGGGATCTCAGGTCTCCTCTCTGGGCTGAATTACTTCGTAGTATTCCATGGGAGTGAGCTCAGGCTCCCTAAGGCTCTATCTAAGATAGCTGCATCTAGATCGAGGGCAGTGATATGCGTGAGCAATTGGTTGAGGGAGAGGCTGGAGTCCTCCGGGATAGGGGTGGATGCTGTGATACCCGGTGGAGTTGAGAGCGAGCTCTTCGCTTCTCTTCCCCCTAAGGAAGTAGCTAGAGAGAGATTGGGGATCGAAGGGAATATAGTGCTCTCAGTGGGTTCATTAGTTAGGGCTAAGGGGTTCGATTTGATCCCAGAAGTAGCTAAGATCGTGAACTCTAAGTTGAGAGCGAGCTTCCTCATAGTGGGAGGCGGTCCTGAGGAGGAAGTCATAAGGAGGAGAGCTAGGGAGGAGGGTGTGGAGGATCGCGTCATCTTAGTAGGGAAGAGGAGTTATGAGGAGACTGCAATTTACTATAGAGCAGCGGATCTGTTACTCCATCCGGCTAGATATGAGGGATATGGCCTAACAGCTCTCGAATCCCTAGCTGCTGGGACTCCAGTGGTGGCCACTGACACGGGTGGGGTGAGGGATGCCGTGATAGATGGCGTGGACGGGTTCCTCGTAGTCAGGGATGCGAGAGCCATAGCTGAGGGGGTGATTCATCTACTCCAGGATGATAAGTTGAGGGAGGAAATGGGAAGGAAGGGAAGGGAAAGAGCTTTGAGGAGGAGCTGGAGGGCAGTAACTCAGGAATATATTGATTTAATGAGAGAGAAAGTCACTGAGATCTCTCAGTGAGATTCGAAGGGATCAAAGCTTATAAATCGCTACTCTGAGGCTAGTTCACGACATCGAAATTAGGGGGGAGGAGTTGAAGTACAAACAAGTGATAGCGGTGAGGAAGGATCTGGGGATGAGCTGCGGGAAGATAGCTGTTCAAGTAGCTCATGCCTCACTTGAAGCTGCTGAGATATCTAGGAGGGAAAACCCAGATATATATAGAGTTTGGAAGGAGGAGGGAGCTAAGAAAGTTGTCCTTGAGGTGAGGAGTGAGAAGGAACTCATCGAGATCCACAGGAAAGCCTTAGATGAGGGACTGGTGTCTGTCTTGATAAGGGACGCAGGATTGACTGAGCTCGAGCCTGGGACGGCGACAGCTGTAGGGATAGGGCCTCATGAGGAGGAAAAGATAGATAGAATTACCGGGAAACTCCCATTGTTGAGGTGACTTTGTTGAAAGCCTCTTCAATTGAGGGATCATCGGAATCGCATAGCCTGAGAGCTTTCCGAACGAGAGTCGAACTCGCGACCGACCCGATGAAAAGTTTAAATACTTCCCTCGGAGGGACGAGAGATGGTCGAGTGCGCTATCGAGGGATGTCAGGAGGAGGCGAAGAAAGAGGTGGACAGGTCTTACTTACCTGCCATACAGAGCCTGAAGCTGAAGCTCAAGGCTGGTGATTGGAAGAAGATTCCCCTATGTAAGAAGCATTATAAGATCGTTAAGGAAGCTAAGGAACTTTGAAAGCGACTCTAGGTGAATTAGATCATATCGCACTAGCTCTCCTGAGCAGTTCTCTCATTAATGTCTGGAGGCATGGAACACTATCAGAATTTTGAGGGGCGTCACTAGAGGGGTATTCAAAGCTTAGATTAGGTCGATAACGTTCAGAAGGATGAATCTGACGTAGATCTCAGCGGTCAATAGCTCTCATTGGGGGCTCCCATAGGGGCAGGGAGCATTTATCAAGCTCGACTGCTGCCTCTCCTCTCGATCCGCTCTCGATATCATCTGCTCACCCTCACTATCATTAATTCGTGGAAAGCGAGCTTCCTCCTCAAGTATATCTCGGCCTTGAACCCCATTCTCTCGGCTTTTCTCAAAGTCAGCTCTGGGAGATTGAAGTCAGCGTGTAGTATGAGGGCCCTCTCCTTCATCAACCTGGGTAGGTCATCGATGAGAGCATCTATGAGCTCCCTCCCCCTCCTCCCCCCAGCCCATCTCGAGTCCCCCCTTCCAGGTAAGTAAGGTGGGTTGAAAGCTATCAAGTCGAAGGCTAGATCCCTGAAGTGCCTCGTCATGTTCCCTTGGACTACATGCACTTCGAGACCATTCAGCTCAGCGTTCCTAGAAGCTATTAAGCATGACCTAAGGGATATATCGGAAGCTACTGTACAGCATCCTCTCTTAGCCATCTCTATCGCGACTATCCCGCTCCCAGTCCCGAGGTCGAGGCATACCTTACCCGATAGATCGGGATCCAGAGCTTCGAGCATCAGTAAGCTGTCCTCAGCCGGCCAGTAGACTTGATCGTCCTTAATGAGCTTCAATCCCCTAACTTGCCAGATAGCCAAGCTATCACTTCCCTCACTTCCTCCGGGCTCATGTGATAGGGCCTCCTCTCAGCATAGGGGAGCCCATCGATACCCCTCAAGACGGGCTTGAGTGCGTTCTTGAGCTCCCTCTTCCTCCTCGAGAATACTAGCTTACAGTACTTCAATATCTGATCCCTCAATTCATCCTGCTTCGGCTCTATGACCAATATAGCTGAATCCACCTTAGGAACGGGGCTGAAAGACCTCCTATCGACTATCGAGACGAGAGATACCTTGAGGAGGAGGGATGCTATCACTGAGAGGCTCCCGTACTTCTCAGTTCCCGGTTTGGCAACTAACCTCTCAGCGAACTCTTTCTGAAGAGTTAAGACAGCTCTCTTGAATTCACTCCTAGCCAATCCTATTATGAGTTGGGATGAGAGGTAATAAGGTGGATTAGATGCGATCTTCTCCACTCTCAGGGGGAGGAGGTCCCTGATATCGGCCCTCAGTATCTCGACCCTCCCATCCCCCCCGAACTTCTCCCTCAAGATATTGACGAACTTCTCATCTTTCTCAACTAATATAAGCTTCCTAGGATCCCTAGATAGGATCTCCTCACTCAAATTTCCAGTCCCAGCACCTAGCTCGATTACCTCATCCCCTCTCACGTCGAGTAAGTCAGCTATGAGCTTTATCCACTTCTTGGACACCATCATGTGCTGCCCGAGCTTAGCTCTCATCGAGGCATGTTGGATCAAGGTTAAATAATGCTAATTCAAGATGAGCTGGATCGAAATGGTCGAGCTGAGGAAGATAGATGAGGTTAGGTGGGAACTCCCGAAGGGTTATAAGCCCGGAATGAGGGTCCCAGGCCTTGTATTCGCTACTGAGAAACTCGTTAAGGGAATAGAAGCGAGAGCATTGGATCAACTAGCTAACGTAGCCATGCTCCCGGGCATATATAAGTACTCCATAGCGATGCCAGACATACACGAGGGTTACGGCTTCCCGATAGGGGGAGTGGCTGCTTTCGATGCTCACGAAGGTATAGTCAGCCCTGGAGGCGTGGGTTACGACATAAACTGCGGAGTCAGGTTGATAAGGACGGACTTGAGTGAGAAGGAAGTGAGACCAAAGCTCAAGCAACTAGTTGATGCGTTATTCGAGAACGTCCCCTCTGGGCTGGGGAGCAGTGGAAAGGTGAGGTTGAGTCCGGGGCAACTCGATGATGTGATAGTGATGGGAGCGAAGTGGGCTGTGGAGCAGGGCTACGGATGGGAGAGAGATCTAGAGCACTGCGAGGAAGGGGGGATGATGGAAGGAGCGGACCCAGGGGTCATAAGTAGGAAGGCTAAGGAGAGAGGATTGCCCCAACTGGGCTCTTTGGGGAGCGGAAATCACTTCCTGGAGGTCCAAGTAGTGGATAAGATATACGATGAAGGTGCTGCGAGAGTCATGGGGATAGAGCGCGAGGGCCAAGTCGTCGCTATGGTGCATACTGGGAGCAGGGGGTTCGGCCACCAAGTAGCTGACGATTTCCTAAGCATTATGATGTCAAAGATAAGCTCGCTTAACTTCAGACTCCCGGATAAGGAGCTGATATTCGCTTATGCTAACTCGGACATAGCTGAGAAGTACTTCAAAGCTATGAAAGGAGCAGCTAATTATGCATGGGCGAATAGGCAGATGATAACGCATTGGGTGAGGGAGGCTTTCGAGAGGGTATTCGGGAGGAACGCTGAGGACTTGAGGATGGACTTAGTTTACGATGTGGCTCACAACATAGCGAAGTTGGAGGAGCACGTAGTCGATGGGAAGAGGGTCAAAGTGTATGTGCATAGGAAAGGGGCCACTAGATCCTTCCCTCCCGGGCATCCAGCGATACCTGAGGATTACAGAGAAGTGGGTCAGCCCGTGATAATACCGGGGTCCCAAGGGACTGCATCTTACTTGATGGCCGGGACGGAGAGAGCGATGAGTGAGTCATTCGGTACAACTGCTCATGGAGCTGGGAGGGTGATGAGCAGGGAGCAAGCTAAGAGAGTCTATAGGGGGAGCCAGATAGTGCAGATGCTAGCTGAGAGGGGCATAATAGTGAAACCCGCCTCACTAGCTGTAGCAGCTGAGGAAGCACCTGGAGCTTATAAAGACGTCGATGAAGTCGTTAATGCCACTCATAAAGCTGGAATAGCTAGATTAGTCGCGAGACTCGTCCCCATAGGAGTCGTCAAGGGGTGATAATTTGTTCTACTTAGTTAATCTCACGATAAGGGATGAGAGCTCAATATATCAAACTACAGTGGAGGAAGTAGCGAAGAGAGCGGGCATATACTCGGAGAAGGTCAGTTACAATCCGATACTCGTCATACCGGGGGAGACGAAGTTATTCCCAAAACTCATGGAGAGGATACTCAGCTCAGAGGAAGGTGAGAAGTTCGAACTCACTCTAGAGCCTGAAGAAGCATATGGGAATTACGATAGGAGTAAAGTGAAGGTCTTCTCAGTTAAGAGGCTCGAGAAAGAGGGCATACATCCCCATGTAGGCGAGGTCATCTACTTAGATGACCAGAGAGGGGTCATACAATCGGTGAATGGGGGAAGGGTCACAGTAGACTTCAACCACCCTTTAGCGGGGAAGAAGCTGATAGTTGAGTGCGAAGTCGTCAAGAAGATAGAAGATGACCTCGAGAAGCTCAAGGCTATAGTAGCTGATATGTTCGATGTGAGTATCGACGATATAACTGCGAGGTGGTTAGAGGATGGGAGAGCTGAAGTCCAGCTACCACCGAAGGCTTACGTCCTCAGGGATTCATACTCTAGGAAAATAAGTTCTCTCTCACTGATAATGAGGCATCTGAAGGGAATTAAGGCCGTTAGGTTCATAGAGGAATTCGATATACCGAAATCAGATCAGAAACTCACCTCGTAGATCCTCAACTCCCCAAATCTCTTGCAATTTATCTTCCCGAGTTCCCTGACTACCCTCAGCTTATCCCCTTCTTTAACTCCCTCCGGCTTGCAGTAATTCCGATACTCACATTCCTCATTGCAGTTACTTCTGTATATGAAGCTAGCCCCCTCCACCATCCTAGCCCCTGAAGCGATCTCTACGTTAGCTCTCGCTATCGATGCTAGGACTAGCTCCCCATGTATCGGGCATTGGAACCTCTTCCTCTCATTGACTCCCCTCACGACGTATAGCCTCCCTACCTCCATCCCATCTACGCAAACGCTCCTATACTTACATCCTCTGCACGCTCCAGCCTCCCCCATGAAGATGAACTTGAACCCCTCTCTCGCTAAGTTGCTCGGGACGAGCCCCATCCTTTCCTCTTGCATATGTTGATGTGAGGGAATCCTTTTTAATCGGTTCCCTCAGTTAAGCCCGGTGCCCTTATGTTGATGAAAGGTACTACTACAGTAGGCGTTAAATTCAAGAACGGGGTTATCGTGGCTTCCGACAAAAGGGCGACAAGTGGGACGTTCGTAGCGAGCAAGAGCGCAGTTAAAACCATTAAGATAACTGATTACGCTGTGGCAACTATCTCAGGGCTCGTGGCAGACGGTCAGTATCTCGTGAACAATATAAGGACGATAGCTGATCTCTACAGCTTGGATACAGAGAGGCCGTTGAGCGTGAGGGGTATGGCTAGGATACTGGCCTTCCTACTGAGGAGGTACAGGCCCTACTTCCTCTTAGCTCAACTCATAGTAGGTGGGGTCGATAGAGAGGGGCCCCACTTATTCAACGTGGACCCCTTCGGCACACTGACGGAGGAGGATTATCTAGCGACTGGCTCAGGCTCTCCAGTGGCTATATCAGTTATAGAGAGCGGATACTCCCCTGATATGGATCGAGAATCCGCGTTGAGGTTGGTGATATCTAGCATGACTGCAGCGCTCTCTAGGGACGCTGCTACTGGCGACGGGATAGATGTAGTGGTGATAGATGATAAAGGGGTCAGCTTCCTGAGCAGGGAGGAGATATCTGATTTAGTGAGAGAGGTACTAAGATGAGCGAGGACCTGAAGACTAAAGTGAAGAGGTATTTCTCACAATATGCTAAAGTCGAGAAAGTAGAGCTGGAGGGTCCATTCGTAACTCTCCTCGTTGAGAACCCGAAGGACATATTGGATAAGCCGGATCTAGTTGTCAATGCGGCTAAGACACTGAAGAAGAAGATAATAGTACTCGCTAGCAAGCCCCTGATGGATGAAGCAGCAGCCGCTGAATTCATAAGGAAGACAATACCTGAGAACGCTGAGATAGAGGATCTCAAGTTCGTCCCAGAGACTGGAGAGGTCTACATAATAGCTAAGAGGACCGGTTACGTCGTCGGGAAAGGAGGAGCTAACATAGTCGAGATATTGAAGGAGACCGGATGGAGGCCCGTAGTGATGAGGGCCCCGACGATAAGGTCGACCTTCCTAGACATATTCTACAATTTGATAATATCTGGAGCTCCTGAGAGGAAGAAGGTAATGAAGAAGCTCTCGGAGAGGATCTTCAGAGAACCTTTGAATCTCAGCAGGGGCCTCTACGCTACCTTCCTCGGTGCGGCTAGGGAAGTCGGGAGGAGCTCCATCTTGATAACGACAGATGAGAGCAATGTGCTCCTAGACTGCGGGATAAGTCTATCTAGCAGGAGCGCCTTCCCTAGGTTGGATCTGATGGATCTAGATGAACTAGATGCTGTAATAATAACTCATGCGCATTTAGATCACTCTGGAGCCTTGCCCCTTCTCTTCAAATACGGCTATAGGGGGCCCGTCTATTTGACGAGGCCCACGAGAGATCTGATGATGCTCCTCCTCTACGATTACATAAATCTCTCCCAGAGGGTGGGCTCGATCCCCTTCTTCTCGTGGAGGGATGTGGTCAACATGATGAACCATACGATAACGCTCGATTACACGGAAACAGTGGATATATCTCCCGATATAAAGCTGACCTTTTACAACGCCGGCCATATACTCGGCTCAGCCCTAGCCCATCTGAACATAGAGAGCGCGAGACATAACGTCCTTTACACGGGCGACTTCAGGTTCAGGGACACTAAATTACTTGATAAGGCCGTGAGGAAGTTCCCAAGGGTCGAAACTCTCATAATGGAGTGCACGTACTGTGGGGAATCTGATGTACTTCCCAGCCTCCCTGAAGCTGAGGAGACGCTCTTCTCGATAATAAGGGGGGCAGCGGAGAGGGGAGGGAAGGTCCTCATACCAGCATTAGCCGTGGGCAGGGCTCAGGAGATAATGCTCTCCTTAGTTGATGGTTTCGAGAGAGGAGCCCTCCCAGATATACCAGTCTATCTAGACGGTATGATATATGATTCGACTGCCATACACTCCGCATACCCTGATTACCTATCAAATTACGTTAGGGAGAGCGTCTTCAAGAGGGATAGGGATCCCTTCACAGAGCCCCATTTCAACTTCGTGAGCTCTGATGAGAGGCCTGATGTGACTAAAGGGGGGCCCGCTGTCATAATAGCTCCATCAGGTATGCTCACAGGTGGGCCTAGCGTAGATTATCTGAAATTACTAGCTCCGAACGAGGAGAACTCGATAGTACTCGTCAGCTATCAAGCTGAGGGTACTCTGGGCAGGAAACTCAGGGATGGGGTGAGGGAGCTGAGGCTCCAGGATGAGGAGGGTTATATCACGATAAAAGTCAGGGCGGATGTGAGAGTAATCGAGGGCTTCAGCGCTCACGCTGACAAAGTCCAGCTCCTCAGTTACCTGAGCACGATGGAGCCGAGGCCCCACAGAGTCTTCTTAGTTCACGGTGAGGAGGAGAAGATGAGGGAATTCGGGCCCCTCGCCTCAAAATCCGCCTCGATCAGGACGGTATCTCCTCAAATAGGTGAGACATTTAAGTTAGCTTAATCCGGGCTACGCCATATCTCGATGAACCTGGGCACTATGAGTATCGGAGGGTAGCCCCTATCCCTTATCATGACTAGATCTCCGCCCATCTCCAGTATCCTCTCCTTCAGCTTCTGGACCATGAACTTGAGCTTCTCCTCCCCCTCTGAAGCGAGATCATCGTACCTCAGGAGCACTATGTTCCCCTCATTTATCTCGTTCAATATCTGCTCCACATCCTCAGCGCTCCTCAAGTTCATCGGCTTGACCGTTATGGCTTTCTCAGATAGGAACCTAGGTCTAACTGGCTCAACTTCGATAGGCTCCTCCTCGAACTCCTCTTCTTCCTCTTCATAGTATTCTTCCTCCTCATGCTTGCCCCCGAATATCTTCCTGAAGAAACCCATGATCGCACCCAATATAGGGGGGAGGGCGCGGTATTTAAATTATGAAGGGCTTAAGGCTGGGGTCGAGATGTCGAGCGCCATGAGGTACCTCGCTAAGAGCATGAACGGAAGCGTGCTAGTGATGCTGAAGAACGGGGTTTACGTCAGGGGGATACTGAAGTCATACGATAATCACCTCAACTTAATACTCGATAATGCAGAGGAGATAATGGAAGGGAACGCGAAGAAGCTGGGGAAGAGGGTATTGATAAGGGGAGATAACGTTATAGCTATATCGACTCAGAAGATAGAGATAGGTGAGGGAGAATGAAGGGAACACCATCTATGGGAAGAAGAAGTAGAGGACAAACTCATGTCAGGTGCAGGAGGTGCGGAAGACACTCTTTCAACATCAGAAAGGGGTATTGTGCTTCGTGTGGCTTCGGAAGGAGCAAGAGATTGCGGAGTTATGCATGGGCGAAAGGTTAAAAAAGGGCCCTGTAGAATAGATGGGGCCGGTGGCGCAGTTGGTAGCGCGCCCGCTTGGCATGCGGGAGGTCGGGGGTTCGAATCCCCCCCGGTCCACTTAGCCGGGGTAGCTCAGAGGGAGAGCGTCCGGCTGAAGACCGGAAGGTCGAGGGTTCAAATCCCTCCACCGGCACTTCCCTAGTTTCAAGGTCGATTTTACGTTGAGGACGCATGCTTCCGTACTGTGATATGAATATCCGGAAATTTCATGTATCCGGACATCGGTGGTCGAGTATGGGGAGAGCGTTCACTCGATCAGCTACTTTTCCTATAAAATTTTTACTTTCTTTCATAGTTAATTATATTATTTAATTTGGCTGATAACTTAAGTTGGGGGCTAGTGTCACCATGGGAAAAGATAACATAATATAGAGAATTCTCGACTTAACTTAGGTGATTTTTATGGGTGATGTCATTGGTCCGAAAATCGTAACACAAGTTCCCGGGCCCAGGGCCAAGGCGATAATAGAGAGGCATCATAAGAGCGTAGCTACGACGACAAACGACCCTGAATTTATGCCTCTCGTAATAGAGAGGGGAGAGGGCGTTTGGATATGGGATGTCGATGGGAACGTTTACCTCGATTTCGCGACTGGGATAGGAGTGAATAACGTCGGGATAAGGCATCCAGAGGTCCAAAGGGCCATAGAGGAGCAGTTAAATAAGATATGGCATGCAGCAGGGACTGATTTTTACATAGAAAAGCAAGTAGAACTGGCTGAGAAGCTAGGTCAGATAACTCCGGGGAATTTCCAGAAGAAGACCTTCCTCAGCAACAGTGGGGCGGAGAGCAACGAGGCAGCTATAAAATTAGCTAGGTGGAGTACGCAGAGGAAGCTCTTCATAGGATTCATAGGGGCTTTCCACGGGAGGACATTGGGTGTCTTGAGCGTTACAGCGAGCAAGACGACTCAACGCTCTAGGTTCTTCCCTACTATGCCTGGAGTATATCATGCCCCCTACCCCAATCCCTACAGGAACCCCTGGCATATAGATGGTTACGAGAACCCGGATGAGTTAGTCAACAGGACTATAGAGTTCATAGAGGAGTATATGTTGAATAAGTACGTGCCACCTGAGGAAGTAGCGGCTTTCATGTTCGAGCCGATTCAGGGGGAGGGAGGTTACGTAGTCCCGCCTAAGAGCTTCTTCAGGGAGCTAAAGAAACTCGCTGATAAGCACGGGATACTCTTGATAGACGATGAGGTCCAGATGGGGATGGGTAGGACTGGGAAGATGTTCGCGATAGAGCACTTCGGAGTGGTTCCAGATGTATTGACGTTAGCGAAATCTCTAGGGGGAGGGATACCTATAGGGGCAACTGTATACAGGAGCGACCTGGACTTAGGGACGCCAGGGGCTCATAGCAATACCTTCGGTGGGAACGCTGTCGCTTGCGCTGCGGCTCTAGCTACGATAAATGTAGTTCAGAAGAGCCTGGATAATGTAGCTAAACTCGAGAAGATATTCAAGGAGAGGCTGGATGAGATGAAAGAGAAGTACGCTAATATCGGCGATGTCAGGGGGATAGGATTAGCCTGGGGGATAGAGTTCGTCAAGGATAGGAAGACTAAGGAATATGCTAAGGCTGAGAGGGACAATATAATTTTGGAGGCTCTGAAGAGAGGACTTGTAATGCTTCCATGTGGAGCAAGCACAATTAGAATAATCCCGGCACTTATAATGACTGAGGAGCAAGCTAAGATAGGCCTAGATATATTGGAGCAAGCGATAAAGGCCGTTTTAAAATAAACATTTTTTATTCCTCGATGATACCCGGGAAGCCCGAGATATTCAGAGTGAGCGGTAGGTACCTGATGTTAGTCGGCTTAAGGGGCAAGCCGAGGAACAGAGCTGAAATAGCTCTAATCCCTGCTTCTTTGATAGCCTCGAAGAGGCATCTCCTGATGGCGGCGATAAGGGCGGTTAGGAGCTTCCACTACGGTGTCAACATATCCGATAAGTTCGCTTATGAAGTGTGTATATGCCTCCTCGGCATCAGGGAGGTATCGAGGATCATAAAGCTCCTCTCCACGGATCAGGGTGAATACGCTTTAATCCTGCATTGTGAGGAGATAAAAGATTGTTTGAGGTCTCTTATCAGCATAACAATGGAAGATGTGACTCTGTCTGATATCGAAGCGGCTTATGAGCTTCAGAAGATGGTCAGTTGCACTGGTAACGTTGAATGCCTCGCGATGGAGCAGGGCATTTCCGTCGAGCTCGAGAGGTAGCAATATTAAATAGTGCGGGAGGACTCCAGAGAGTATGTCATCCGATGAGTACCTTCAGGCTAAAGCTGAGGAGATATTAGCTGAGTTGAATCAGGTTTTAGTTCAATTAGCGACACTTAGGGCTGAATACAACTCGGTGAATGAGGCGATAAGGAGACTAGAGGGACTCCCGGAGGCGGATGAGATATTCGAGAGGGTCGGGGTGCTCTACATAAGGAGGGATAGGGACTCCGTGCTCCTAGATCTGAAGGCAACTAAGGAGACCCTCGAAGCTACG
This sequence comes from uncultured Nitrososphaerota archaeon, assembly GCA_964519515.1. Taxonomy (GTDB): domain Archaea; phylum Korarchaeota; class Korarchaeia; order Korarchaeales; family Korarchaeaceae; genus Korarchaeum. The sequence continues at coordinate 28,312 of CAZFIJ010000069.1, read as the reverse complement.
ATAAAATCCCTTGAGAAGAAGGAGAGGGACCTCAGGGAGACCTTGAGCAGAGTGGCTGGCTCTACTCGAAGTAGCTGAGTAAATTCTCCTCGAAATCTTCTTTCATCTTTCTCGGTATTTGAGCCCCTGCTGCATGCTTATGCCCCCCTCCCCTCCCTCCAACCGTAGTCGAAGCTTTCCTCAAGATCTCATTCAGATCGAAACCACTGGCCCTATTCGTGAGCCTAGCAGATACCTTCAGCATATCTCCCTCAGTCTCAGCGTACCCGATGATTAGGTCTACGTTCTTGATGCTCTTACTCATTATCGATGTCACTGTGCTTATTATCGTATCCCCCGCTATACCTTCATCTATGAACGCGACCTTCCCGACGACCCTGGGCTTGAGATCCCTGAGCAAATTTGAGAGATGCTTCTTATACTCCTGCAGGACCGATAGAGCTGAGGAGAGTATATCGCCCCTCATCCCCGACGCTAAGAGAGCTCCCAAGTGGCCCTTACCCATCCTACCGCACGCATTGAGTATGGTTGAGAAACTAGATAGATCCCTCAGAGGGGAGCCTTTTGGCTCCATCAAGTTCACATAAGTGTTCCCCAGGAGGGATTTCGCTTTATCCAGGCTCTCAACTCTCTTAACTAACTCATTCATCAGGTCCCTCTTCTGCTCCTCGCTAAGATCGGATAGCGTGACCCACTTCTCCCCTATCTTCAGGGGGATCCCTAAGGATTCGATCAAGCTCAAAGCCCCAGCTGAATCGTCCGAAACCCCCCTTATGAATGGCTCCACAGTCCTCTCTAGGGAGGAGACGAGAGGATAGTCAGGGCCACCGAAAAGCCTTATCTCCTTCCTGACCTCTATTATACCCCTCTCGATCCCCCAATTCAATATAGCCTCGTTCAGCCCACTGAAGCCCCCGTTCTCCTGGAGGTCGCCCAGGGCTCCGGCTAAGGCCACTGGCACCATCGAGTAGTCCTTGAAGAACTCCCTGTAAAGGAGGAAGCATAAACCTGAGGAACTCACATCCCTATCTCCATCTATCCCTTTAGTGAATGGGTTCAACATCGGGATATCGTCACTAGATGGCCTATGATGATCTATGATGAAGACCCTCTTGCTCATCGATTTCAAGAGCTCGACTTCCCCGGATCCCAGATCCAAGAATATGTATAGATCATAAGGCTCCTTCTTGAGCTCATTTATCAGAGAATCACTTACGTATTTGACTGAACTTAAGTGGAAAGGCACCCTGAACCTCTTAAGGATAGAGATAAATATGCCAGCTGAACTGAGCCCATCAGCATCTATATGTGAGATCACCCTGACGTGGGAGCTCTTGAAGCTCCCATAGAGCTCATCCGCGAACTCCTTGACCCTATCGAAGAATGTGTTTAATGCCATTTTAGGCAGCGTAGAGTTCAGCTAACTCCGGAGTATAGCGCCAATCGGGCGGAAGCTTACCGACTCTCTTATAATATTTCACGAGCCTTCCTATCTTGGATTCAGTGAGTATGAGCCCTCTCTTCGCATGAAGGTCCTTCTTATGTTCCTCTAAATGTTTCCTTATCTTATAGGCCTTATTTATCAGGGCCATGAGGTCCTCAGGTATCTTCTGGGCGACCCCGCCCTCCTCGAGTATCTCAGTTATCTTCTTCCCAGTGATCCTCTTGACCAATGGGACCCCGTACTCATCCCTCAGGATCATCCCTATCTGACTAGGCGGGACTCCCCTCCTACCCAGCTTTATCACGAGCTCCTCTATCTCATCTCTCTTCATCTGGACCCAATCCAGTGAGAAACTCCTGGGTGGTCTCTTCGACTCGGATTTACCTCTCCTTCTGCTGTGAAGCCTCGCCATACTTTCACCTCTTGGGCTCTCCTGCCCCTCCCTTACACTCACTCCTATTTATGTTTATCCTCAGTCGGAGGCTCATGCGGCTCACGATCATCAGATCCGCGAGGATAGGGTTGGAAGTGCAGAGCCTCATTACATAACTAATGAGATTCTTTCATACTCTTTACGGAGATCTACCTATTCCAATCCTAATCAAGAACTCCCTCAACCTTCGGCAGGATGCTCCCCTATGAGAGAATCTATCTTTCTCATCCCCGAGCTCCCCATAGGTCTTATTAGAGCCGTCAGGGATGAATATAGGGTCGAACCCCCATCCCCCTCCCCTGATCTCCTTCGCTATGGTCCCTTGAACTCTCCCCTCGAAGACCTCTATCCTCCCACCGTAACTCAAGGCTATGACTGAGACGAAGGAGGCTCTCCTATCCTCTATGCCATCCATCAACTTCAGGACTCCCTCATTCCCGATCTTCTTGAATACATAAGAGGAATAAGGCCCTGGAAAGCCTTTGAGAGCTTCTATGAAGAGACCGGAGTCCTCTATGAAGAAAGGTTCCCTGACGTAATTCGACAACCATTTCGCAGAAGCTACTACTATCTCCCTCGTGTCCTCCCCCTGGGGCTCCAGGTAATCCACTTCGAGGAACTTGAGATCGATCAGGTCAGAGAGCATCCTCTTGAACTCCTCATACTTATGCCTGTTGGAGGAAGCGAATATCACTTGTACCTACCCCTGGCCTCTACCTCCTCCAGCCTCTTTATTACGCGTTCCGCGATATCGCAATTCCCATATCCCCTGAGGAAAGAGCCCCATAGAGGCTCCCAATCATCTGTTATCGACTTCAAAGATCTCTTCAACACGTATAGGTCGACTGCATAACTCTCTATATCGTGAGTGTATTCCGCTAGCCCGAAATCCAGTAAGCATATACCACTCTCACTCACGATCGCATTATAAGGTGTGAGGTCATTATGCGCTATATTAGCTCTGTGAAGCTTACAAGAGGCTAAGCCAAAGGCGAACATACTTTCTTCATTTATTGAATCGGCCATCCTAATACCATGGACATACTCCATCATTATAGAATCCTCCCAGACATCTAGAATCGCTGGGACAGGGACTCCAGCTATTCTAGCTCTCCTCATGAGCCTTGCTTCTTTCCTCGTCCTCATTATCCTGATCATCCTATCTAGCTCACTGACCCTATATCCCTTGCTTACCCTCTTCTTTATCACGACGGGGAGGCCTAAGAAATCCGCTTTATAGAGCTCAGCCTCAGCACCTCGGTAGATCAACTCCATCCGTATCTACCCCTCAAGGGGACGAAAGCTACCTCAGTTATATGCTTCTTAATCAAATTATCGCCTCTCTTCTCAACTAGCAGGAGGTCCTGGCCCCAGAAACCCGGGCTCCCCACGGGTATGACGAGCTTTCCACCGTCAGCTAACATCTCGATGAGAGGAGGAGGTATCTGCGGCGCTGCTGCTGTGACAACTATCCTATCGACCTTCCTCCTGAGCGGCAATCCTGAGCTACCATCGGCATTTATCACGTGGACTCTCGAGGAGTAACCAGCTTTACTGAGGTTCTCGAAAGCTAGTGAGGCTAGCTTAGGATTTATCTCGACGGTTATCACAGTCCCCCATCTCGATGGTGGTGAGTCACTAGGGGCGACTATCTCAGCTATCGTAGCCGCGTGATAACCGCTACCGGATCCCACTTCGAGGACTAACTGCCCCTCCTCGAGATCGAGTAGTTCGTTCATCATGAAGACCATATGAGGGGCGCTTATCGTCTGATCCTCCCCTATCGGTAAAGGTATGTCCTCATAAGCAGCTCCTCTATATCTCTCAGGGACGAATAGCTCCCTCTTAACTCTCTCAGCTGCTCTCCTCACCTTCTCCGTTTTTATTATACCTCTCCTGATCAAGCTCTCGATGAGTCTAGCGTGATCCATCCGGGTGCTTCGGCATGGAGAGAATATTAGCTTACGGTCACCCTAACATAAGGGCTAGGCATAAGACTACGATGCAATTGACTAAGGATGAGGAGATAAGCGTCAGAGCAGACTGCATAATAGGAGTGAGGGCAGATAAGTCTGTATACGACTTGAGTGAGGGACTCAAGAGGCACTTGCTCGAGGGAGGGGAGATAGAGATCCGGATAATCGTAGGTGAATTGGAGTTCGCTCTCAGGGCTGAGGGTCACCCTGAGCTGAAGTTAAGCGACCCTAAGGACTTGGTCATAAGGAAATCGAGTTACATAGATGGGAGGACTCTAGCGATAAGGGCTACAGCTTCCTCAGCGGAGCTACCTAGGGGGATAGTGAGGACCCTCAGGGACCCGGGGGCGGAGCTAAACTTATTGATATACTTCTAGATGAATCCCTGGGCGATAGGATCCCTGGGCTTTATGATCTCCCTCAGGTAAGATGTAGCATATGCTCCAGATTCTAAGAAGAAGGAGAGCACGATAAAGCCCTCTCTCTCGATAATCTTGGGCTCGACCTCGCAGAGAGCTTTCCTGAAGCCTCCGAGGGCGCTGACCTCAGGCAACTCCCTGAATATGAACATCTCCTTCTTCACGCCTTCCTCCCTCAGGATAGATGTGAGCTCTTCAGCTAGCCATCCTCTAGCTTCAGTCAGGCCTCCCACTAACGGTAGGAGTAAGCTCCCTCTCTCAGGATAGAGAGCTATCTCACCGTTGGGCTTCAACACGAAATCACCATACCTAGGACTGATCCCTAATTCGATCCTCCTCGATAAGATCAAGTTGAATATGTAGGATTGATATGAGTGCACGTAGAATCTGATCAATTCCGACCCAATCCTCTCGGAGAGTTGCTTCAAGCTCCTGACATCGCTTGCGTCATGCCCTTGCTCTGATATCATGGAGGAAGCTCCCTCGATATCTCTCAGCAATATGGCCTTACCTATCTCATGATTATACGGCCTCTCCACACCGAACCTCTGGTAAGAGAAGAAATTCGGGAATATCTTAGGGAGCTCGATCCTCTCAGCCCCTCTGATCACTACAGTGAAATGATTCCCATCGTTCATACCTAAATATATCGTCTCCCCCCTCCCAGCGTATCTTAAGCTCACTCCCTCGATCTCCGGCAGATCCTTGAGGCCCCCCTGGACTGAGATGAATTGAAAACTGATGGATCTAGCGTCCTTCATCCCAGCGTACCCAACGCGCCTCCCCAACTTCTTAGAGAGCTTAGATATCATCTCGAAGCTGTCCATCTTGACTCTCTTCATCACAACTAGATAATCGGCCCCGCCCCCCTCGAACTTATCGATGCCCAAGAAGGCCCTAGAGGCTCTTCTACCTAGCAGAACTTCATCTACTATGAAATCGCTGAGCTTCTCCCTGAGTCTCCCATTTATAGGGGCTCCTCCGCTCATATAGGTCAACATACCTAGATGAGAGTCTATTGGGGGGACCTCCATTTCATCACCCTCGTAGTTCCCGGGAAGCACTTTTCGCCTTTTTGATGGAAGCTACTCGGGGTCTTCCGAACGCATATTAGGTTATCCCCTTTCTACGGAAGTCAAGTGAGCGGGACCGGACTCCCCTCGAACTGATGCGGAATCTTTAAATAGGAGGGATCTACGATGATCATGGCGGGGTTAGGCAGCGGGGTGGGGCAGCCTGGTAGCCCGCCGGGCTCATAACCCGGAGGTCGGAGGTTCGAATCCTCCCCCCGCTACTTTCCATATAGTGAGTTGAGACGTATCTTCTCTCGTTGAGAAATAGATAATCGTAGTTCATGGAAAATTAGCTAAAGTTCTCAGAGGTATAATCTCAGGGTCTCCCGAGTTCATTAGGTGATAATACTAACGCGAGCGGTATCCTAATCAGATTCTCCGATGACCAAAGCATAAAGGAGCGAATCATTCTCTCCATTTTTGGAGGCTCTCATTTGAGGCAACTTACCTTTCGCTTAGAGGGCCTTTCATAAGCCTCTACTTCAGACCGGGAAGATTTTAAGGATGATCTCCCCATGTATAGTGAGTTTGAATGGGCCCTTCAGAGGATGAGAAGAGCAAGAAGATGGCTGATGCTCTACTCAAAGGGTGGAAGATGCTGCCTGAGATCTGTCCCGTCTGCGGAACTCCTTTATTCGAGACCAGCGGAGGGGAAGTCATTTGCGCTGTCTGCGGTACTAAAGTGATACTAGTGGGGTCGGAGGAGGAAGTCGGGATAGAGGAGCAGAGGCTAATGCTAGAGAGGGTCATGGGCGCTCTGATGAGGCAGCTGGAGAGGGAGGCGCTCTCCTCAAACAAGCTAGATGATGAGATCCTAACTAGGATAAACTCCCTCTTGAGCGCTATCGAGAAAGCGACCTCTATATACAGGAACTTAATTCGTCTGGGTAGGAGGCGTAGATGAGCTTAGAGCTCATAGAGGATTCCCTAGCTCTCTCAGCTATCCTCCCGACGAGTTCATCGTAACCTATTCTGGACATCCCCTTCAAGAATCTGAGCGATAATAGAGCTCCTCTCTCGATCCCCCTCAAGTGCAGCTCATACAGGTCTCTCTTCAAGTAGATAGGCCTCCCCCCCTTTATGTAGTAGTATCCCAGGGAGATCCTAAAGCTATATGAGAGGCTCTTAGGGTCATCAGGACCATGTAGTGTCTTAACAACAGATTTCATCACTTCAGAATCTGTCAGAGGAACTAGCTTCCTTCCTTGGTATGATGATACCTCATAAAAGGCAAATCCTCTCTTTAATTCAGAAGATAGGCCACACCAAAGCTCCATCTCCTCTCTCTGTCCGTTCAATCTAGCTAAACCGAGCAAAAGCATGGACATAGCCTTCCTCTCGTCATCACAACAGAATATGTAGTTCCTGGTCAACAAATGAGATCAACACCTCTTCTAGTAGCATCTCTTAACTTCTCTCTAAGCTTCTCTCTGTACTCAGGCCATGTATAAACTCTGAAAAATGAAGGATCCATACCTAGAAGCCTCTTGAGGACAGGAGATGCTTCAGATAGTTCGAGGATTTCTTCATCTTTGACTATCTTAGGGAGCTCACCACCGACGAACTCTATCTTAGGGGCATCTATTATGATATACCTCTCATCTATTCCGCAAAGATTAGATATCCTCTCCTTGACCTCATCTATGAGATCCGGCCTCAAGCGGACCCCCCGCTCCTCCCAAACTAGCTTAAGGAGCTCCCTCCTCATCAACCTCTCGGCGATCCATGAGCTCCTCTCATCCCTCCTGATCAATTCCCAAACTGAGTAATCATCGAGCCTTAAGAAACCGCTCGGGTCCTCTCTTACTATGTCAATCCCTAACTTATCTGATATCTCCCTCATAGCTATCTCTAGCATCAACTGAACGCCTCTAGAAGTCTTATGATAATATATAGTCCTGTAGGAGAGGAGCCTCGCCATGAATAGGGACTCAACAGCCTCTAAAGCTCTGAAGTTTATTGCGAGATCTCCCTCAATCTCAACAGCGTTAGAAGCTATCCTGTGTACGTCGACAGTGTAGCCCGCTCCAGTGTGGTAGGAGTCCCTCACTATATAGTCCATCTTATCGGAATCTATTGAGGAGTTTATAGCCTTAGAGAAACTCCTCCTGGAGTGCCTCCCCATCACTAGATCTACTACCTCCTTAGGATCGAATCCTATCTTCCCCAAAATCTCAGATATCTCAGTACTCTTTATCAAGAGGGATGCCATCTCCTCATGGGAGATCCCCAAGAGCTCCCTCAAGATCCCCTCGAAGGCATGGGAGAAGGGACCGTGACCCACATCGTGAAGGAGGCCCGCGACCCTCAGGAGGGAGATAGAATCCCTCTCTTCAGTGAGGCTCTCTCCCATGACCCCGGCTAGATGCATCACCCCCAACGAATGCTCGAACCTAGTATTGACTGCACCCGGATAAACGAATTCAGACCCTGGAAGCTGCTTTATCCTCCTGAGCCTTTGTAAGGGGAAAGAATCGACTAGCATCAATTCCTGAGGGTTTATCTTAAGATAACCATGTATTGGATCCTTTATCAACTTCCCCTTCGTCAGTGACCCTCCTTCAGGTACTTTAAGTAATCCTCAGGGCTCATCAGATCCTTCAGCTCTGAGCTCAAATCACCCTCAACCTCTAGTACTACTATCCAACCTCCTTCATACGGATCTTCAACTATCTTCTCGAGCCCTATCGGGACTTCACTACTCCCCTCCTCAACGACACCGCAGTCCCTGTTTACCTCAACTATCTCACCGCTAACGGGTGCGTATATCTTCTCAGTGGTCTTACTGCTCTCAACGACGCCTATGACTTCTCCCTTCTTGATCGAGGTGCCCTTCGGCTTAACTTCTAGGAATGTTATATCTCCAAGTTGTTCAATTGCATAAGAAGTTATCCCTACTATAGCTCTATTTTCTGAAATTTTCACCCATTCATGCGTCTTTGTATAAAATCTGTCACCCGGTACTTCCATGTTCCCCCCTCGATCGAGGGGGAGGACAAGATAAAAAGGTGAACTCGGCCCAAGTCGGGCTAGGTACAGACTCCTCTATAACATAACGAGGCCGAACGGTGTCTTCACTCTATCACCGTAAACCTGCTTGAGCGTGTTAACGTTATCCTTATTTTTATCGAGCGTAAAGACAAACCTACCGGAAGAAGAGCTTATCTCCATCTCGAACTCAGGCTGCGTTTCAGGGCCGCCGTTCTTCTCCTTAAGTTTTATCTCCCTTATAGCACTGTTCTCTATGTAGAAGTTCCCTGGGGTCTCGGAGAGTATAGCAGAAGGTTCCATGCTCAAGTACCTCTGGACATAGCCCAAAGTAGCTCCGAGTTGGGCTGACCATTGCCCCAGAAATCCCTTTCCTTCAGCCTTCGCTCTCTGTTTCGCCTCCTCAGCGGCCCTTTTCATCATGTCCTTTGTGATTTGGGCGAATATCATCCTTCGTGTAGTGAGCACAGCTGCGTAACTGTCCCACCTGCCCAGAGACTTGGACTTCCTCACGAGGATAGCCCCTACGACCCTCTCGCGGGTCTCATCTTGAAAAGACGACATAATAACACTCAATTGCTCTGAAGTTTTAGCTTATAAAAATTATGGTCTGAGAGGTATAAAAGCACTACTCAGCTAAGCGTGAACCCTATCGAATTATATATCCTTCGAGGGGACGTTGAGCGGTATCCCAAGGTTACATCGGCATCCCAGTAGCTTCATGCCCATCACTTCCCCCTATCATGAACTTCATCCCGTTATCTATATTTAGAAGGGGGAGCCGTCTCGATAGCAGGACCTAGAGCGATTCCTAAGCCCAAAATATTCATGATCATGCCTTCAGATACACATATCTGCCATTCTGTTCCCCAAGACCTCCAATATCCCGCATTCATCAGCAAGAGGGTCTTGCTGCCTCCCAAGCTCCTTGAATCTCTCGAAGGGGCTTCGCCCAGCTCTGAGGAGGGTCTTTCCACCTCATCATAGGTCTTCCTTATGGTCTCATCACCTCGACGATCCCGAAGGCGATGTGTCGATGGCGGGGCCTTTATAGTATGGATCGTCATAAGTTTAGCGACTTGGATTAAGGCCTCCTCGATCTCATCCATACTACTTCGTGCTTTCAATTTAATTGAGTTCTCCTAGCGATCGTAATGGAACTCGTAGCGAGAGAACTCATAGGATCGGGCTCGAGTAGAGTTCTCCACGCACTTACATTTCTCATGAGAATACGGATATATGCGAATATATCTACAATTGCTTTCAATAGGAACCCTTTAATATGATCATCAGTACTATTTTCTCGTATTTTTCCCGGAATGATCTGCTTCAGAATTCCATAACTTTATTAAGACGGAAAATCCTCAGCTTCATTGAGAGGCTGTTTAGAGGGGTGATCGGTATGGTAACTAAGAAGTCCGAGAAGATCAAGGAATACGAAGCCCTCCTCTTAGAAGCGATACAAAGATTGGATAGGATCTCCCAAGACAGGAGCGTCCCCAGGAACATAAGGAGGGCTACTACTGAGGCTATAGAGGTCCTGAGGGATGAGAGGAACAGTTATGGTGTGAGATCGAATAAGGCGATCTCGATATTGAATGATATTGTCAATGACATAAATATGCCCTTCCCAACGAGGTCAGAGATATTACTTATAGTCGGCTTACTTGAAAAAATTAAGGATTAAGCTTACTACAAAGCAAAGATACTATCTTACTTTTTAATAAAATATTCTCGAAGATAAGCGAGTTTTTATCTAAATCTAACTTCATTCTTGTTCTTTTTATATCGGAGAGCATCGATAATGTGTAATTCAAGAGGTCCAACAGATCTCCAGCCCTCAGCTCCCTCAGTATCTCGACTATCCTCTCAAGAGAGTTCGCTGCCTCTTTGAGCTGGTCTGAGAACTCCTCATCGAAATCACTAGCTCTCCTTAATCTTTCTACTGCTTCACTAATCGTTTTGGAATATATCTCAGCTCTCCTCTCATCTATACCACTGGGCTTCTCGCAGCAGATCTGTATTGAACTCACTATAGAGGAGAGAATTCCTATGGCTACATCGAACTCCCTCATAGCCTTCAAACTTGTTGATGCTTTTAGATCAACGCTCTGCTGTATCCTCTCCTTGGCCCAACTTATCTGGGTCTCTAGTTGCTTAACTTTGGAGGAGAGATCCTCAACTCTCTCCTTCAGCTTCGCGATCGCTTGAGGACCGTACTCCTCTAGGAAGCCTCTGAAAGATGATTTACTGACCTCCATGAGCTCTATAAGAGAATCAGGTACATCCGTGGATAGATCGTCGAAGCACCTTATATTTGATCTGCTCAAGATCTCCGCTATTTTCTCCCCCTTCTCCTCCCCGAAGTACTCCTTGAGGGAGCTGAGTAGATAGCCGGATACCTTGCCCCCCATTGGCCATCGATATACGGATTTAATGGGACTTTTTCAACTTTCCGAAGCCGCGCTCCTTAGATTCAGTTAAGCTTTCATGACTAAACCCGGATATGCTTAATGAATTATATCAGTTAATGGATAATTTCAAATTTAAATAATTATAGCATCGATAATGAGATAAATATTTTGCTACATCACTCCGTTTGATTATACCTCGGGGTCTATTCAGAGGCCGGGAGTTTATGAAGAGATACGATCAGATTCAAGTCCCCTCAGATAAACATATGTGATTAAAAGTAGAGACTTATATTAATTTTTATCACTATTCCAAAAAATATATCTGTAAGCATTAACTCGTTCTCGTTATAGTTATATAGGATCGACTTTTATATAGTTACTGTAGTTCTATAAAAGAACCAAAATTTGCGTTAAGAAAACCTTTTATATTCTACATCCAGATCTGGTCTGGGGTGCAAATATGGGTGTCGAGGTCACGTTCCTGAGACCTTGGGAAGTCAGCACGAGAGCTGAGAGGAGGGGAAGCTTCCTCGTGGTGGAGAATATACTTTCATCTATATGGAAAGTGAGGGTAAGGGATAAAAACTACATAGTCCCCGTGAAGATGGCTATCACTAGCAAGGGGATTTTCGTTACTTACATATCCACTCAGCCCGATGGCGATGGATACTCACCTGTAGCTAGGTGTTACGCTCTCGATGCTGCGAGGGAATGCTTAGAGGAGCTCGTAAAGAGATATCCGGACTTTGAGTTCAGTACCGCTACGATAAGTGAGGTGATAGAGGGATGCGTCCGAGAGAGATTAAAGAAGAGGATAGGGGCTTTCGGGGATGTTAAAATAGAATGTGGTGCTATTAAGACAGAGTAACACATCTCTCGCTTAAACTTTTTATATTTGCGATTGAGTTCATAATGAAATTGTGAAGGAGTGCGTTCATCGAAGCCACTTAGAAGGTCCTATCACGACTTAATGCAGAGGGTCTAAAATGGCTAAGAGATATTTATCTCGGTCTAGAGTCAATCGATCTTTATACTCTCACTGAGCCAGAGTTCAGGAGGGAACTTGACCTTGATCATAGTATAAGCTGAGGAGATGAGGCCTTCGGCCTCAAATATCAACCAGTATACTTCATCGGGTGCTATCTCCCTGGCCTTGATGAGGAGATTTACGGCATCATATAACTTCCTCAATATTTCATCCACATCATCCAATTCGAGGGATATTCCATAGGAGTCTTTCACTCTCACACATTATATCTGAGGTTCCCACATATTAACTTTCGGTTCAAATTTTTAAGTCAGGACTCATTGATAACGAGTCTCACGACGAGATGTAGTATCAGAGCCCGAAGATACCGTCCTCCCTTATGACGAAGGCCGCTTGTCCTGGAGGGAGGTAAGAGGAGTCCTCCAGAGTCACTATTACCTTCCCCCTCACCTTCCTGAAGCAGAGCATGTTATGCGGTGTATGTGAGAGGACGAAACCCCCCTTGGAATAGAGGTCCCTTCCCCACCTCATCGCGTGCATCGTCATTATAACGACGCTTCCCCTTTCAGCGATCCTCCTCAATGATATGAGGACCTCTTGAAGGTCCTCCTGCCTCTCCCTCAATCCCTTAAGCCCCCCATACTGCCTGAATGGATGAGAGATAGAATCCAGACAGACTAGCTTAGAGCTCCCGGATTTAACGTGATCCGCAGCTACCTCGAGCGCTCCCTTGAGCTGAATCACGTTATTGACTCTGAGGACATCTATTCTAGAGAGGTCCCTCTCTGATAGATCGTTCTGCCTTAAGAAGACTGAAGCTCTCCCGGGATCGAATGTACCCTCGGTATCTATGAATATAGCCCTCTCAGAGGAAATCCCACCTCTTTCCTCATTTATTAAGGATCTTACTGTCATGTAAATGCAGAATTGAGTTTTCCCTGAGGCAGGAGGTCCGTATATCCCTGTAATAGTTCTCATCCTCAACCCACCTCCTAAGAGCTCATCCAAGCCCTTTATACCGGTCTTCAGCTTATTCTCTTCCTCTAGGAGCTTGTCTGCTGTGAGGGGCCTCAGTAGAAGGGAAGAAGCTTCCCTCAAGATCTCCCTAGCTACTTCTCTATCGATTCCGAGCTCCCTTGAGAGCTCTCGATCTGACATCAGTATGAGATCATCCAAATCGATGCCCTTCCTCCTCATGATCTCGATGTACTTCTCCTCTATCCTCCCTGAGAGGGAATCTAGGCTCATCAATGAGCTACCTCCTTTATCCCAATCGCATGCGCTAAGAAGTTAGTCATCAAATGTAGTATGGGCGTTATGATCAGGAGGAAGATCACGGACTCAATAGCTATCCTCTCTATCGGATAAGCGAAAATCAGGGAGAATACGAGGAAACCTTCCTGATCGAGTAGAGGGGCTGATTGCCCCTCCGCTAATCCGATCCTCCTCTTTATGAAGGAGCCGAAACAATCCCCGACCATAGCGCCTAGCGATAAAGTGAAGCCCTGAAGAGACCTTCCCTGGATTAAACCGACGAGTGTCCCGACGATTATACCTGAGAGGAATCCCCTTATCGTCTTGTGATCTCCCAATATTCTCCTCCCGTCCTTAAAGCTCTTGCCCATATCTAGGGGCCTCCCCCCTCCGAAGAGCACTGGGGACATATTAGCGAAGTAAGACGGAAGTACGTACCAAATAGCCTCAAATACGAAGTTGAGATCCATTATATCACCTCTACACTATCGAAAATCCTGAGGAACCACTCAGGGATCTCGCTCTCTGCTGTATACATACTGACTGAGGATCCGCACTGCCTCTCGACCGATTTCATAACATTGAGTAGGAGGAGGAAGGATCTCTGGAGTTTATAAGGCTCAGGAGAGGAGCTCGCTGCTCTAAGATAAGCACCGAAGATCTCATCTACGAGACCTGAGCTGAACTTAAGGGAATCCGTGAAGAGCATTAAGGATGTCACGATAGGGGAAGAGAAGGATGGGATTATGAGGACGTCCTCTCTCTCCCTTATGAGGCCCTCTATTATGTTGAGGGTCCTAGGCTCGTATGAAAGTATTGTGAGCTTCTCCCCTCTATAGAGAATGTCCTCGACTTCCTTCCTCATGGCATCAGCTTTCGCTTGAGGGGGGTATATCTTCAGCAGCATCCGTTCCCTTGAAGATTATGGGAGATCTCCTATTAAAGAATTCCTGAGCTGAAGGGACTAAGTCCTCGAGCCTCACGTACTTAATTCCCCTCCTCATCCAAGGGGGCATCATGCTCAAGCAATAGGAGAACCTCCTATCTACGAAAGCTATGAAGCCGATATCATCTTGAGATCTCACTGGCCTAGCTGCTGCCTGAACAGCGGATCTACAGGCATTTATCAAGACTGGATCCTCCAGCTTCGTGTACTTCTTCCATGAGATCTCTTGAACTCTACCTAAAGTATTGGGTTTAGATAACTGGAGGCCCAGGACTATGGATGCAGTCATCTGCAACCCTGGGAAATCCTCCCCCTCGCTGCTCCTCCCTCCCTGGACCCCGAGCAGGATAGCCCCGATAGGGGACATACTCTTGAATTCTGAGATCATTCTAGATAGCTCATGCGAGTCCATATCCTTCCTCTCAATGAAGAGAGGTCTCTCAACCATGTTCTCAAAGCCGGCATCCAATACGCCTTGAAGGACCTCATATGAGGAGGCGAATATCCCCATATTCCCAACTACAGCTTCAGAGAGTTCAGCTAAAGTAGATGCTACTCTGTAGAACTCTAGTCTGCTCCTCTCCTCGAACCTCGTCGTGAAATCCCTCACGATGAATGATGCGACCTCTCCCCAGCGGTCTAAAGATATACGCTCATAATTCAATTCCCCTAGTATCTCTCCCCTCGCTACTTCCTCGCTCCAAGTCCCTGAGATCAGGAGGACAGATTTGAACCTCTTGAGGGAGTCTTCCAAGCTCCCATCGACTTCCTTGAGGAGTATCATATCCGGCGGCTCCAATATGATGCGTTTAGATCCTTCTAATTCGCTCAAGATCCACTTAGAGAAATGCTCGAAGGATTTAGGAGCAGATGAGAGGCATCCCCTGAGGAGGTAGATGAGATAATTCCTCGGCACCTCTAAGCTTTGTACACCAGATCTCTGCAGAGATCTCATTAAATCTGCCCACCTCTCGCATAATGAGCTCAAGACCCGCCCGAGCTTCTCTAACTCTACTGTAACTATGATGCGGGAGAGCCAGAACTTCCTGAGGTTGTGAGCTTCATCTATTATCAGGTAGTCTGGATCGAAGCCCTTGAGTACGGAGTAAAGCTCCTCCTCGAAGAGATATGGGTAGCAGAGGACCACTGCATCGTATCCATTGATGATCCCCAGAGATGCATAATATGGGCAGGAATCACCCTTCAGGAGGATAGGATCGTGACATCTCCTCGCTTCTTTAATCTTAGATGGGTAATAAGGACAATTACCCAATTTCCTGAGTTCCTCACATTTCATATTCATCAAGAAGTTATTCTTAATTCTCCTGACCTTCCAATTGATGCAGAGCTCCCCCTTCCCCCTCAGAGCGATCATCCTTATCCTGGGGAACTTGATGCATTCCTCCATCACCCTGCTGACTTGACTGTGCGTCCTCACGGCATATATGAATTTAGCTCCCTCTAGCTCGGAAAGGCAACTTATAGCGGATAGAACCCCTGAGGTCTTCCCTAACCCACTAGGAGCCTCAATAACGTTTATTCCTCCCTTAAGGGATCTCAGAACGGCATCTATGAACTCAGCTTGCCCCCTCCTCATCTTAGGATAGGGGAAGTGCTCCTCTATCCTACACACAGAGAGGGAGCTCACTCAGAATTAATGGTGAGAGATTTCAGAGGGTTTATAAAAACTTTCAGAGGACATACGGGCTCCCGAGGACCTCCTCAAGGGCCTCCACTGGATCGTACTTCCCATCTATTGAAACGCTGAGGGGCTCCGTCCTGAGAGGTACGTCAGGACCCAGCATGTCCGGGGACCTTATCCCAGTGAGGAGCAATATCACCCTCACGCCGTCCCCCAGCGATTCATCTATGTCAGCGCCTATCTTTATTATCGCATCGCTCGACATCTTAGAGGCTACTATCTCCGTTATCTGGTGGACCTCAGTGAGCCTCATGTTCTTCCCACCGTAAACAACGACAAGAGCTCCTCTAGCTCCTTCAGGCGATATCTCTATCAACTGGTTCCTCAGGGCCATCTTGACTGCCTCCTCCCCTCTCCTCTTGGGATCGGATGATTCCCCTATGCCTACAGCAGCTACCCCTCCTACGGACATCAGAGTCCTTATATCATTCAGATCGACATTTACCATAGTCCTCTTCCTTATTATCTCAGCTATCCCTTTCACCATGACGGCTAGGGTCATATCAGCTATCATGAAGGCCTCATCGAGTGGCCTATCACCAGCTAATTTCAGTAACTTATCATTAGAGATGAGGACGACTGTATCAGCCCACTTCCTGAGCTGCCTTATCCCCTCTTGAGCTAACTTGTACTTATGCCTCCCCTCGGTCCTGAAGGGGAGCGTGACGAAAGCTATTATCTTCGCCCCCTTGTCCTTAGCTATCTTAGCGACTACTGGAGCTGCGCCCGTTCCCGTTCCTCCCCCCATACCAGCAGCTATGAAGACGAGGTCGGGCCTGTTCCCTAGAGCATCCGATATCTTATGGGCATCTTGCTCAGCGCAAGCCCTAGCTACCTCAGGCCTCCCCCCGGCCCCTAAGCCGTGCGTTATACTATCCCCTATCAGCACTTTATAGGGGGCATTTATACCATCTAAATGGACTTTATCTGTATTTATCGCGACGAGCTTTATCCCCCTTATCCCCAGTTTGCTTATATTATCTATCGTGTTAGAGCCGCAGCCACCCACCCCCACTATTATCAAGTTGCCCGTGACCGAATCTTCATCATCAGGGTCATCTATCTCCACCGATCTCGCTGATCTCAGGAAGTCATCCGAGCTTATTATGCGATTTTTCCCGCCTAAGTTGCCCTTCTCCTCCTTACTCACTTTAAACTTCTCGCTTCCAGAGTTCTCTCGAGGGAGGCCATCGAATATCCTCCTGAACAGATCTAGCATTTCCTTAGCTTGGGAGGATCCAGATTCCTCGGCAAAAATCAATATGCAACACCCCCTGAGCTTTTCTTCTTGTATTCCCTTATCAGAAGCCTTATAGCTTCTCTTATCGCCTCGCTCTTACTCGTGAACCCGACCTCCTCCACTAGTCTCTCCAACTCCTTCATCAGGGAGTTGGGTATATGGAAGGAAACCACCACCATGAAACTCACCGGTCCAAAATGGGAATACCATATTTTAATCCTGGAGAGAGGGGCTCAACGGAATATGATAACTGAAGTACCATTATGAACCGGCCTTATCCTATATAAATGAATGTTACTTTTGTGAGTTACAAATGAAAGTTTCACGAGAACAGAGGGAGATCTCCAGCTCTCAGTCGGAGCTTCCATCGATAGACGCTCATAGCATCGATATAAAAGCGGAGGTTGAAGATAAATTTGGATATTATATCGCGATCTGATAATGACAGAGATATTTCAACTGCAGCCATATTATGATAGAGGCTCTCTGATGAGCGAAATCATCTAATTATAAAGGTATGTAATAAGCTGATGATAGCGCACCTCTCACCTAACTCTAGTGATCCTATCAAGAGGACTATGTTGGATTTTCTGGGGATGAAAAGTTTAGAGGAACTATATTCAGATGTTCCAGAGGAGATCCTGCTTAAATCCCCTCCAGAAATAGGGAAAAGGAACGATCACATCGAGATAGAATCTCTGATCGAGTCGAAGCTCTCCAAGAAGGTGAAACTCATATTCACAGGAGGTGGCATGGCTGATCACTACATCCCCCCTCTGGTAGATGAACTCGCATCCAGGCAAGAGTTCTACACATCTTACACTCCTTATCAGCCAGAGTTCTCTCAAGGAGTTCTTCAAGCTCTCTTCGAGTACCAATCACTGATGGCCGAGCTCCTTGGAATGGACGTGGTCAACGCCTCTCTCTACGATTTCGGTTCAGCGTTAGGAGAAGCAGGTAGATTCTCGATAAGGGTTACGAAGAGGAAGAAGATAGTAATTGCATCGAACGTACATCCTGAGAGGAAGCTCGTCTTGAGAACTTACTTAGATCCAGTGGACGCTGAGATAGTCGAGGCACCGATGGATGATGTTAGAGGGACAGTCGATTTAGAGGGCTTAGAGAATCTGATAGATGACTCAGTGGCGATGGTTTACATCGAGCTCCCCAACTTCTATGGGATCTTAGAGGAGAGAGCTGAGGATATCGTCAATATAGCTCACTCGAAGGGAGCTCTCGCAGTTATTGGAATAGATCCGATCCTAGCGGCGATAATAAGACCTCCTGGAGACCTAGGTGCCGATCTCGTCATCGGTGAGGGTCAGCACCTCGGCAGCCCTATGAGTTTCGGTGGTCCCTCCTTGGGTATATTCGCCGTCAGGATGGATATGAGACTCGTGAGACAACTCCCAGGGAGATTGATAGGGATGACTAAGTCTGTTGACGGACAAAGGGGTTACTGCATGGTCCTTCAAACGAGAGAGCAACATATAAGGAAGGAAGAAGCTACTTCTAACATAACGACGAGCTCATCGCTCATAGCAATAAGGGCAGCAATTTACATCGCTCTACTCGGCCCTAATGGATTGAGGAAGCTCGCTGAGAAGATATTATACAATACTGCTTACCTAAAGGAGAGGATATCCAAAATAAAAGGTTTTAAGATACCATTCAGCGGAATAAACTTCAAGGAACTTGCTGTTAGTTCCTCAGTCCCATGGGAGAGGATAAACAGGAATTTGCTCTCAAATGGGATACTAGGAGGTTTCATAGTCTCGAGGCTCTTCCCTGAGATGGATAGGGGGAAGAACATAGCCCTATTCTCGACGACAGAGAAGCATAGGAAGGAGGAGATAGATATGCTCGTTGATCTGATGGGGGAGGTGGAAGGATGAGCTTCTCACAAGCTAGATGGATGAGAGGAAATAACGTACTAGAGCCGAGCTTATTCGAGATAGGGAGAGCGGAAGGAGGTACGGTGATAGCTGAGCCTGAGGAGGAGATAGTGTCGCTCCTAGGGGGGATAGAGAGGATAATACCGGAGGATCTAATTAGGAAGGAGTTGAAGCTCCCCGGACTCAGCGAACCGGAGGTAGCGAGGCACTTCAACCATCTGGCTCAGATGAACTATGGAGTCGATAGCGGGCCTTACTGGCTAGGCTCCTGCACTATGAAGTACACACCGAAGCTCGTCATGAGAGTAGCGGACCATCCAGCTCTGAGGGATATGCATCCCTACTCCCCGGAGGAGTTGACTGAGGGCTTACTCAGCATACTCTATGAATTACAAGAGATGCTCTCGAAGATAACTGGCCTCCCCCACTATACTTTACAACCAGCAGCTGGTGCTCAAGGTGAATTTGTCGGAGCCCTCATCATAAGGAAGAAGATCTCAGATCTCGGGGAGAGGAGGGATGAGATGATAATCCCTGAGACAGCTCACGGATCTAATTTCGCTAGCGCAGCGATGGCAGGATTCAGAGTGGTGAGGATACCTCCATCGGAGGAGGGAACTATCGATATGAACGCATTAAAGGCATCTATCTCTGAGAGAACTGCTGGGATAATGATAACGAATCCAAATACCTTAGGGATATTCGAGGATAGGATTGTTGAGATATCCGAGCTCATACATGCTAACGGCGGTTATGTATACTACGATGGGGCGAACTTGAACGCTATAATGGGATGGGTCAGGCTATCCGATATGGGGGTTGATGTAGCTCACTTGAACATACATAAGACTTTCTCAGCTCCTCATGGAGGGGGAGGGCCAGGGGCCGGGGCTGTAGGGGTCGTGGATCAGCTCAAGGATTACCTACCGGTTCCTATAATAGTGAGGGATAATGGAGGATATAAGTTGAGTTACGATCTGCCTAAGAGCATCGGAAAGGTCAGGATGTTCTATGGAAACGTAGGGGTACTAATTAAGGCTTGGGCTTACCTCAAGATGCTAGGGAGCGAGGGAGTGAGGGAATCTGCAGCGATCGCTGTCCTAAATGCGAACTACGTCAGGAAGAAGCTCATGGATTCAGGATTCGAGGTCCCTTATGGTAGGGATAGGCCTTGCAAACATGAGTTCGTGATCTCCTTAGCTAAGATAAAGAAGGAGACTGGTGTAAGGGCGTTAGATTTCTCTAAGGCCCTTATAGACGAGGGACTCCATCCTCCAACGATGTACTTCCCCCAAATAGTCCAGGAATGCTTGATGATAGAGCCTACTGAGAGCGATAGTATCGAGGAGCTAGATAGGTACGTTGGGGCAATGATTAAGATAAAGGAGAGAGCTTATGAGAGGCCAGAGGAAGTAATGAACGCACCTAAGAGAGCAGCCATCACTAGAATAGATGAGAGCTTCGCTAATAAGGCTCTCTGGCTATCTTGGAAGATATATGAGAAGAGTAAAGGCCAGGAGGAGCTCGATAGATAGAAGGGTGGTGACGAGCCGGGGCTCCCTCCTCACTCCTAATCTCATGAGTAAAGAGGGGAGCGAGAGGTTAGGTGGCGGTATCAGAGTGCCATCTCCGGAGACTCTAGTTGGTACTTTCTCACTAGTCTTCCTCCAACTGAGGAGCTTCAGTAGGAAGTCCAGACCCTGGGGTATTGAGAGTATTATCAGGGGCCAATAGTGGCCATAAAGGAAAGATACAGCGCCTATAGTCCCTCCACACATGAATGTAAGCACGTTTCCGGGGAAAGCCCTAGCAGGATACCAATTGTATAGGAGAAATGAGAAGAGAAGGAAGGAGAGGGAGAGGAGGTAGATGGAACCTCCATACTCCCCATCCATGAGGAGTATGAAGCTAATCGCTGAGGATATTATGAGGGAGATCCCAGCCTCGAGCCCGTTGAAGCCCGCGTAAGTATTTGTTGAGTTGACGTAGAAAGTCCCTAAGAGGAATAGAGTCAATGGTTGCGTGAATACCGAGCTGAATGGTTCGAAACTTGGGAAGAGCCATGAGAGGAGTAAGAAGGGCAAGCCAGATAGTATTATCTTCTCCGAATTCCTCAAGCTCACTAAATCGTCGAGGAGACCGATCGATGAGAAGAATATTGGGAACATTAAGAGGGGTTTTGGAATATCCATGAGGATGGAGAGGATGGATGACTCCACTATGAATGTTAATGCTACAGGAATTCCTCCGATTTTAGCTGCACTCGCTTCATAAGGCTTATGGAGGTCTCTGGAGACGATCCCCCTCTCCTCAGATATCCTTATCCACCTTCCAGTCGTTAAGTAAGATACTAAAGCAGATACTAACGCTGTCATGAGGGCCACGATCATATTTTTATCGGGCGGTGTGTGATGTGATAGGTAAAAATGTTAGCTGAGATAGCGATAGCCTCATCGCTCGCGGCATTATCATCGGAGCTATTGCATAGAGCTATGATACCTCGCTACGTAAAGAGGGGCCTCCTCTCTGAAGACGTCCACAAGCCGGGGAGACCTAAGGTCCCAGAACCACTCGGCCCCGCTGTCTACTTACCATTCCTCATATCTTCTCTCCTCTTCTACACTCTCACAGGAGAGATCGCAGCTATTGCAGTAGCTTCCTCATCAGGTCTGGCTTTCTTAATAGGATTATTAGATGATATCTCCCCATTGGGGCCTAAGACAAAACCTCTGCTCCTCATACTACCAGCGATAGTCCTCATAGCGGTATATCAGATCACTCCGAGACCTTACCTCCCTATAGTAGGAAGAGCTAGGCTCTACTACGTTTATTGGTTAATAATGTTAGCTATATTCACTGTATTCTCTAATGCAGTTAATATGATGGATTCTCTCAATGGGATGATGCCCCTCTCGATATACGCCTCCACGATACCTCTGATACCCGCTCTGATCTCCTTGGGGAGACTCGATGCTCTCGCTTCACTCTTAATACTTCACTCCTCCCTCCTCCCCTACTGCATCAGGAATAAGTATCCAGCCAAAGTATTCGGAGGGGACTCGAACTCCTTATTCGTAGGCTCGGCATTAGCTTCTATATCAGTCATCTCAAATACCGAGGCGATCTTCGGGATAGCCTTAATCCCATTCTTAGTCTCAGGTTTCTCCATCATAGCATCTGTGGGTGGGTTTAAGGAGAGGAGGCAGATCGAGAGGAGGCCTGTAATCCTGAACGATGGGATGATAAGAGCTAATCCAGATCCAAAAGCGCCTATATCACTCATAGCGATAATAACGAGCGAGAAGTGGAAGGGAGAAGCTGATATAGTGAGGGAAGCCGCGACTCTCTCCTTGATATCTGGGATCCTCGCCTCCCTCACTTTCTTCTTGTTGACACCTCATTGAGGTGATAATATGGATAGGGGAACGATCCTCTCACTGTACACAGTTATCTCTGGGTGGCTCCTCATAATTATGGCCCTCTTTCTTACAAAATTGATACTCTCATCCGATCAGGAGGGATTCCTCATCTCAGCTCTCTACGTCTTCATAGGCTTAGCCGCGCTCATCTCAGCCCTCTCATTGTGGTACATGAGCGTTAGGGAACTCTTCCTGAGGGTAAAACTGAATGGGCCCGGGGGGACTTGAACCCCCGACCTCCCGCTTTTCCCCTGGCGCTCTGTAGCGGGAGCCGCCATATAAGGCAGGCGCTCTATCCAGTCTGAGCCACGGGCCCACATAGGGCCAGATGATTGGCCCTCCCTCATTAATATATTTTTCGGTCCTAATGGTGAGGATGCTTCACCTCGCTTCGGGCTCGGGGTATCCGTGAACCTCCCTTCCCGGGGATCCCAGTGGTTAAATTGGGATTGAGCTCAATTGAAGCTCAATCGCGTAGATTATTCGCTTAAAAAGCCTCACTTCCCAAGGGAATGATGCGTATAGAAGCAGCTCAGAAGGTCAGGGTAAAGGAGCTATTAGCCGGCGAATTTGAAGAGGTCTCGATAGAGGGTACTAGGTACTTCAGACTCCCCTGGGGGAGCGTATCGAGGGTGAGGATAATGGGGCTCGTGCTGGACTCCACTATGAAGGAGGATGGATCCTTCGCCACACTCGAGCTACACGATGGTACGGCATCTATACAGGTCAGGGCATGGGACGAGGACGTCAACTCACTCATAGATCCGGATACTGGACGTATTTACGGGACGGGATCCATAATAGATTTGATAGGTAGAGTGAAGAGTTGGAAAGATACCATATATTTATCCCCAGTGTTGGTCATGAAAGTACGAGATCCTAATGCCATCCTCCTGAGGGAGCTCGAGATACTGAGGAGGGAGCTCAGGTTGAGGGGGAAGCCAAAGCTCAGGAATTTAAAGGAAGATATAAAAGTTATAATAAGGGCATTGAAGGAGTTAGGTCCTCTCTCAGCTGAGGAGGTAGCAGATCTCCTCAAGGGAGAGGTCGATGATGTGAGGATGTTGCTAGATGAGATGGTGACATCAGGCTTATTATACGAGAGCAGAGGTAAATACGGTTACGTCGGCCAAAGGTGATAAGATGTCCACGAGGGAAGAGTACATCCAGATGCTAAAAGAAGCTAGGAGCAAGATTCCCGTGCTCGTAACGAGTGGGGAGAGGTTCGTACCGCCCAGAGCGGTGATAACTATAGAGGGGAGGCAGACTCATATAGTCAATTTCAGGGAGATCGCTACTGCCCTGAACAGAGATCCGAAGATGATAGCTAGGTTCCTCTCAAAGGAACTCGGATCACCCTACTTCCTGACTGAAGGCGATAGGAAGCTGATACTCAGCAGGAGGATAGATCCGAAGCAAGTTGAGAATAGACTAGATAGGTTCATCAAGATGTACGTGATATGCTCGCACTGCGGGAGGCCTGATACCACTATAGTTAAAGTGAAGAAGGCTTGGATACTCAGGTGCCAGGCCTGCGGCGCTGAAACCCCTATCCCTAAGTTGTGAGGTGATCACTTGTCGAAGAGAAGGGGGGACAGGGAAGAGGTAGAGAGATCCCTAGATGCTGAGATGGAGGAGCTTCTACCTGCTGATGAGCTTGAGATATTCGGAAGAGTACTGGAGCCTCTGGGAAAGGGACACTTCAGGGTCGAGTGCATAGATAATTCGATAAGGATATGCAGAGTTAGGGGTAAGCTCAGGGGGAGGAGGGCGTGGATCAAGAGGGGGGATATAGTGCTCATATCCCTCTGGCCGTTTCAGAAGACTAAGGGAGATATAGTGGTCAGATACGATAGACAGCAAGTGGAGTGGTTGATAGAGAAGGGCTACGTGCCGCGAGACTGGGCGACCCTGGAGGAGGGCTAGCTTTTGAGCTACGAGGATATTGAGGAGAGGGTAGAGAGAGCTCTGGAGAAGGGGGAGAAGAGAGTAAAGGATGAGGAGTATTACGAGGTTAAGCAGTTGGTCTTCGATGAGAGGACCATTAGGAACCTCCTAAAGTTATTCAATAAGGGAGTGATTGACGATCTAACTTGGATAGTGAGCTCGGGCAAGGAATCTGTAGTTCTAGCCGGGAGAGGGGGAGGGATCGAGCTCGCCGTTAAGATACACAGAGTCTATACAGCAAATTTCAAGAAGTACCTAGACTACATGGATCATAGATTTCCGATTGTCAAGGATAGAGAGAAACTTATTTATCTATGGGCGAAAAAAGAATTCAGAAATTTAAAGAGAATGTCGGAGAGAGGTATCAAGGTACCCAGGCCCATAGATGTGGCCGGTAATATAGTGGTCATGGAGTTCATAGGGGAGGACGCGACACCAGCCCCCTTGCTCAAGGATCTCGAGGAATTGGGGGGCCCTGAGGAGCTGAGGGACGCTATACTGGAGGATGTGAGGAAATGTTATGTGAAAGCAGGACTTGTTCATGGAGATCTCAGCGAGTACAACATAATTTACTGGAAAGACTCACATTGGATCATAGATGTCTCCCAGGCAGTAGTAACGGAGCATCCCATGTCCTATTCCCTCCTCATAAGGGACTTGGAGAGAGTGATAATGTTCTTTAAGAGGAAGTACGGGATAGATTCGAAGGACCCTAGGGAACTCGCTGATGAGATAGTGAAGGAGAGGGGATCCCGGTTTGAAGGAGATAAGGATACTGATACCTAAGGAGAGGATAGGAGTACTTATAGGTAAGAAGGGAGTCACTAAAGCTAAGATAGAGGAGCTGACTGGCTCTAAGATAGATGTAGATAGCTCCTCAGGAGAGGTCGTGCTCAGATTTCCCGAGCAGTTAGAGGACCCTCTCCTCCCGATGAAGCTCGAATCCGTCATTAGAGCAATAGGAAGGGGTTTCAACCCCGAGGTCGCGATGAAGTTGCTCGAGGACGATTACGTGCTCGAGGTGATGGACATAAGGAGGTTCGCCGGGGAGACGAAGAACGCCCTGACTAGGATGAGGGGAAGGATAATAGGGGAGAAGGGGAAAGCTAAAACATATATTGAGGAGAGGACGAATACGAAGATATCCGTTTATGGGCATACTGTGTCGATAATAGGGAGGACTTACGATGTGATAGCGGCTAGGGAGGCGATAATCTCCCTGCTGGAGGGATCGATGCACTCAACCGCTTATAGGCTCATGGAGAAGAAGATAGCTGAGATGAGTAAGAGAGCAATAATGGATGAGCTTATGCTCGAGAAAGCCCTGAGAGAAGAGAAAGAATGACTCAAGGGTGGGTTTAATGAGTGAGAGGGTTAAGCTAGAGGAGATAAGTGCAGCAGATTTCTTCTATAGGAACAGATCCCTAGCGGGATTCGACAATCCCGTGAGGGCAACTTATACGATAATCAGAGAGCTCGTTGAGAACTCATTAGACGCTGTAGAGCTAGCGGGCAGGTCCCCTAAGGTGCTCATAGTCATGAGGGAGGAGAGAGAAGGAGGGGAGGAGAGCCTCCCATGGTACAGGATAAGAGTCGCAGATAATGGCATAGGGATGGATCCAGAGGAGATACCCCTGGCCTTCGGTAGGGTCTTCGTGAGCTCTAAATACAGGTTAATCCAAAGTAGAGGTACTTTCGGTCTCGGTGGAACTATGGCCCTTCTATACGGCCAGATCACAACTAATATGCCCTTCAAGATCACATCCGCTAGGGAGGGGGAGCCTGCTTACGAGCTGACGATGATGATAGACATAAGGAAGAATGAGCCGATAATACTGGATAAGAAGATAAGGGGTATCTCTAGGAGATCCTTTACAATAGTAGAATCTACCTTCGAGGGGAACTATCCGAGGGCTAAGAGGAAGATAATAGACTACTTACAGCAGACAGCTATAGTAGTGCCATATATCTCGATAGCTTTCATGGATCCTGAGGGTCGTCTCTACATCTTCCCCAGGAGCACTGAGAAGATCCCTCCCAGGCCTAAAGAAGCGTTATTTCATCCTAAGGGAGTGGATCTGGAGCTACTCCAGAGGCTCCTCAGCTCCACGAGAACTAAGAGTCTGGAGTCCTTCCTCACGACGCACTTCCAGAGGGTGGGGAAGAAAACAGCTAACGAAGTCCTTAAAATAGCTGGACTTCCTCCGGATAAGAGGCCATCTGACCTCACGGATGGAGATATAAGGAGACTCTATGAAGCGCTTAGGAGTTATAAGGAATTCCTACCACCGGATCCGAGCGTCCTCTCCCCCCTAGGTGAGGAGCTCTTCGAATCGGGTATAAAGAAGGAGCTACAACCGGAGTTCGTGAAAGCTATTCAGAGACCACCATCTGTTTATGAGGCCCATCCCTTCATAGTAGAGGTCGCAATAGCTTACGGGGGATTGATAAAGCCTACTGGAGATATACAGTTATATAGGTACGCTAACAAGATACCCTTACTCTACGATGCATCGAGCGATGTCTCCTACCAAGTCATCAAGAGGATAGATTGGAGTATATATGGGATAAAGAATCCTGAGGATGAACCAATTGCATTCTTCGTTCACATAGTATCCACTAAGGTTCCCTTCAAGACCGTAGGCAAGGAGTTCATAGCGAATGTGCCTGAGGTCGCTAGGGAAATAGAGCTAGGCCTCAGGGGATGCGCTAGGGAATTGAGGATATATCTAGGGAGGAAAAGGAGAAAGGAGATGTTATTAAAGAGATATGAGCTCTTTAGGATGTATTATGAGCTGATATCTTGGACCCTGGAGGAGATAATCGGTGAGAGACCCCCTATTGAGAACTTGATAGAGAGGATAAAGGGGAGCTTGGGTGATGAGGATGAGCGCGAGTGATGTGAAGTCTAGAGTCCTGGAGATAGCTAGGGAGGTCGCAGAGGCCATAAAGGAGGGGAAATTCCCAGAATTGGAATACCCTCCGAACACTCAGAGGAACATAGTTTTCGATGAGAGAGTGGGTTACATATTCAAGCCGACTTTCTACGGGAAGATAAAGGGTTCTCACTCTAAGAGCTTGAGGACTCTATCGGGAGTGCTCTATGGGATGAGCAGGGCATTAGATCACTTAGAGAACGGCCTAACGATGACAAAAAGGGATTTCTACTATTTACATAAGGTTGAGAGGCTAAAGGGGACGCTCTTCCCTGAGGATCAGAGGGAGACTGATGCTAGAATTATATTGATGGAACTGATCCTCGGCATGCCGAGAGAAGCCTTCTCCATAACTAGCGACCCTAGAGGATGGATATATGGTGATATAGAACTCATTGATAGATCTGGAAGGGTTCTGAAGGCAGATCAAGTCGGCGAGATGGGGTACTCAGTCCCCCCGAGGCCCGAGAATATAAAGTTCAAGAGGATAGGAGTTAAAGCTGTAGTGGCTGTCGAGAAGGTCGGACCCGCTAAGAACATGATAGAGCTAGGTATACCGGAGGAGAAGAAGATAGCCATAGCCATATTACAGGGACAGGCTTCAAGGAGCATGAGGAGATTCCTCAGGATGCTCTCAGATGAGGGAGTTCCCTTGGCAGTACTGACCGACCTATCCCCTTGGTCCCTCAGGATAGCCGCTACTGTGATATACAATAGCATAAACTCAGCTCATATACCCCACTTAGCTGCACCGGAAGCGAGGTTCATAGGGATATTGACGAGGGATGTTGAAGATGGTTTCTTCAAGGACTACAAATTCGCCTTAGAACCCCTAACTCAAGCAGATTACAAGGCCGCATTGGATAATAAGTCCCTTCCAAACCTTCAGAATGAATTCTGGCAGAAGGAAAATGATTGGTTCCTTCAGAATAAGAAGAAAGCTGAGCTAGAGATATTCAAGGCGATGAGCCCATCAGCTAAGACCCTAAAGGAGTACTTCATCAGGTACCTCAGCGAGAAGCTCGAGCAACACCTGGGCGTAAGTATATGAATTGGAAAAAGGTTTTTATTTGGGTATTCCCCAAATCACTTGCTCCGGTGGTGTAGCCCGGTCAAGCATAGGGGCCTTTCGAGCCCCAGACCCGGGTTCAAATCCCGGCCGGAGCACCAGCGGGGGTTGCCGAGCCAGGTCCAAGGCGCCGGATTCAGGGTCCGGTGGGCGTCAGGCCCGCGTGGGT
>CAZFIJ010000068.1:0-3551 GCA_964519515.1 uncultured Nitrososphaerota archaeon | reverse complement strand
GAGGCCTCAGCCGGACCCGGGGCCCTCGCGATCAGCCTGAGGGTAGCGCGGTGCGTACAACTTCCTCAAGTAGGCGATCAATTCCTCCCCATCCAAGCCCTCTATGAAATCCCCTGGGTTCTTCCCCTTCACTGAGTTCTTCACTGTCTCTAACTTCAGGGCCCTCCTCTCCAATAAGCTCAAGAGACCATCAGCCCCTAGTATCTCCTTCAGCAGCCTCAAGTCCTCGGGCGTGGGTATGGAGCCCCCCATGTCCCTCCTGAACCAATGGCCCGCGGTATGCTCGTAAGACTCGGGCAGTCTCTCCACTACATCTTTAACGCTCAGACCCCTTCTCTTCCTCAATATCGTCAGATAGCAAGCTACTATAGGTTGTTCTACTCTATAAAGCCTCATCTTCGTGAAGTACTCCCCTAACATCGTCTTCCTAGCCCCGGGGGAGGCCCCCCAATTCACTCTATCCAGCTCGGAGAACTTACTCTTGGGCTTCCTCCCTCCCCTCTCCCCTACTTCAGCTCCTTCCACATCAATAGAGCTCATCCTCTCGTACACTCGAGCTATCTCCGGGGGCTCCTCCACTATGGGCAGCGTCTCGAAGTTCCTCCAGAGGTCAGATCCGCATCTCCGACATTTATTTTCCCCTATTGGATCGTAAGGCTCCTCCAAAACGCTCCCGCACTTAGGGCACTTGAAGATCAAGCTCTCCATAATGAGTTCATCTTCATCAGGGTTCAAGGCGAACTCTAGAGATACCTCAGATCCCCATCTCACTGCCACTACTTTGGGGAACCCGTTATCGTACCTCTCAATCACTCCGACTACCCTACCATCCCTCCCGCCGTCCCTCACTCTCATCCCCAAGAAGTCCTCCCTCCACCAATCCCTGCCCCTCGAGGCCTTGGGCTTGACTTTGACGCGGTCCAAGTGGAACTTATGCTCCACTCTCTTAGTGTCCCTAGCTATCATGAAGACTGGGTACCACCTCCCGCTAGAGACCACTAACATGTTCCTGAGCAAGTAACCCTCGTGAAAGATCGAATGAGCGTAATAGAGGTCTAGGATGCTCCAATCCCTGACCCCGAAGAAGTATAGAGCGTCCTCCCTGTGGAAGCTCTTGAACCTCTCTGTAGTGATTCCCCTCAAGATAGAGAGGAACTCCCCAGAATCGGGAGCTATGTAGACCTCCCCGTGTTCATCCGATAGCACTTCCTTCGGCTCTACTTGAGGCAACCTCTCATCTCTCACGGGCTCCCAATCGTAATCCTCATCTTCTACTTCCTCAACTCTCTCTATCCTAGCTCTCTCCTTCATTATCTCTACGAAATCATCGCACTTCTCTATCATTATCGAGCGCACCTCGGGGAGCATCGAGCCCCTCAACTTCTTGACTACGGAAGCTACAGTTCCCGTGCCAGCGAAGGGATCTAATATGAGGTCCCCGTCCTCGAGGCGGACTCTACTCAACATCTCAACTACTAACCTCTCCGGGAAGACTGCTGTATGTTTCCAAGGCGTCCGTTGGAGCGGTACTTTGACTACGCTCCCCAAATCCCTGTATATACTTCTCTCCCCCTTAGTGAGGACTATTATCGGCTCGTAAGTGTTAGCGAACCTATCCTCAACTGGGGAGGGCATGTGATTCGTCTTATACCAGATTATGATGTCCTGCAAGTGCCAACCGTCCTCTATCAAGTGGTAAGTCAGTCTGTAAGGTATCTGAAGCAAGTGGGATTTCCCATACTTTCTTAGGTATTTATCACCAACGTTGAGGAAGAAGACACCATCATCACGCATCTTCTCCCTCAATTTCCTGAATACAGTGACTAACCTACCTATGTACTCCTCAGGAGTTCTCTCCTGTCCTATCTGCCCCTCGAAGCCGTAATCCCTCTGCTTCCAGTAGGGAGGCGATGTCACAACTACAGCTATCGAGCCCTCCAACACATTTAAGCAGGAGTAAACGTCCCCGTGGAGGATTAGGTCCTCCATCTCGACCCCTCACAGCTCCGAGCTCTCATCTCCCGCTCCGTAATAACGCTTTCTCGGGAACTTCAACTCGCTCCCCCTGAGATCAACGCCTCCCCTAGTAGCTCAGCTCCCTCCAGATCTCATCCGCTACCTCACCCCTGCCTCTAGGCATCCCTCGATACGTCGGCGAGCTCTATTTAGACGAGCTCTAGGATCCTATCGCCCCTTTACCTCTAGAACTCTTACCGCTGACTTCTGCTCTGGATTGAGATCATCTAGAGCTACTAAGATGACGCTCATGCCCCCTCCTCTCCTTCATCAGTCGTCGAGCCGCTCAGCTAAGGCCTATCTGTATCTGCCTCCGATCCTCTCGAGCTCGAATGACCATCGACTGCCCTGAGTATCTCAGATAAATGAGTTATCTCAACGCTCAGTTTGATAAGTCCTCTTACCTCCCCGCTCTTCGACTGAAGAGTTCCGCATTAAATGAGTTGATCTATCTGCTCCAACTCACGGGAATCATCAGCGACCGTATGCGAGACTTATCGGTATATGGGCCCTCCGATGGTCCAGCGAGCTCCATTGGGGTCTCGAAATTCGGGAGTGATCATTAAGATGGGGCATCCTAGAGACCATGAGAGCGACTGCCCGAGTGGAGCTAGCAGTATGCGATCTCCAGAGAGATCCGATGCTCAGAAGTGAGTCTTGGGTTAGAACCCATTAATTTTCGCTGACGGAAGTCTATAAGTCCCTCGAGTGATCCTATCGCTTCCCCTATCCATGCATCATCTGGAGTGGCTCGCGATGGGCTCGAGGGCTAGCTGGGTTAACGGGTTCTATCTCATCGGGGGAGCTCTCGGGATAGGGGCTGAGGCAGCGTTCAGCCGCCTGGAATAGGCGATACTCGAGAGATCTCGCGAAGGCTATCGGTGAGGTTATCTGAGCTCGGAGCCTACCGATACGGAGGGTTGAGGGAAGGGGATGCTTTGAAGGAGGATAAGTATTAAGGAGGGGGATTTGGGGCGATATTTACCGGCGAGATCGAGGGGGCAACTTATGGGAGGATGAAGCTGCTCGAGAGTGCCGCTCTAGGGGCGGAATGGTCTTAAGGGCTAGATTCCTCATGAGCATCTCCTGAGCCTGTCGAGGCCAGTTCATAGTATTGAGGACGATTGATAGAGGACTGAGGACTCTAACTGAGTCTCACGCAATAGGGGAAGCTGAGATGAAGCTGAGGGACTTCTCGCTAGTGGAGACTGATTCTGACTTCCGAAAGCAACTGAGATCTCGTGCAGAGATACTTAGAGCTGCCGATAGCGGGAGGATAGAGCTCCATGCGAGCTTCGAGTTCTCTCATGTGCTTTATATTTCGATATACATCAGGATAGTATCTCATTATCAAATCCCGCTCTTACATTCATCTAGGATATCTTTCCTAGATGAAGTTATGAGGTGCCCACCAAGGCTTTCCAAGTCCATATTATAGTCACGACCCCCTAAGATTGATACACCTCCGTTCTGCATTTCGTCACCGGGGCCTCGAGGTATATCTATGAAGATTATGTCCCCCGTTAAAGACAGCC
>CAZFIJ010000067.1:0-12882 GCA_964519515.1 uncultured Nitrososphaerota archaeon | reverse complement strand
CTTCCCCAAGGGCACAGTAGCGATCAGATTCCCGAAGCTCCAGAGGGATAGGGCAAATCCTATCTGAGGCTCACTCATCCCCTGATCTAACCTGGCCACTAAAGGTATGAAAGTGAAGGACATCGTGAACCCTATCCCGTGGAGGGAGAGGGATAGGGCTAAGTAACTGAGGTATCTGTTCCTGAATAGTATGTTAACTCCCCTCCTCAAGTCTTCCAATAAGCTCACACTCACTTCAGCTCCCTCATCCTTGAACCAGAGCCAAGTCAGTGCTGCTGAGTTCAAGCTCAAGGCCCCGCCGAGTATGAAAGCAGCTCCGTAACCTCCGATCTTTATCATATTGCCTGAGAGAGCTTGGCCGACTATCTGTCCAGCCGTCAGGAAGAAGTAATACCAACCGTAAGACGTCGCAGTCCCTCGAGAGACCTCCGATACTAAAGCTAGGGCTGCTGGACTGTAGATAGAGTAAGCGACCCAAGCGAGTATAGCCATAGTGATCGCTAAGTACTGAGATCTGAGGAGGGAGAGGAAGATCATGGATAGAGCTCCGAGGAGGAAGCCCATCATCATAGGATAATACCTTCCCACTCTATCAGCCATAGCCCCGGAGAATATGGAAGCTAAGCCGTAACTCAAGCGAGTTAATGTCATAGCGAGTCCTATCAAAAATTCTGACATGCCTATATCACTGAAATAGAGGACTATGAGGGAAGTAGCTAAGTAGAAGCCTGCGTTGAATAAAGAAGTTATAGCAGATAGTTTAAAGACTTTCATCTACCCACCTTCGGGATAGAATCTAAGAACTCGCCTAGCCTCCTCACGCCCTCCTCGAAGATCTCTGGCCTCGCCCCGAACCCTATCCTCACGTGTCTCTCGATACCGAAACAGGATCCCGGGACTAAAAAGGTTCCCTTCTCCTTCAGGAGCCTTAGAGCGAGTTCCTCCGATCCTATATCTAGATCGTACCCTGGGAAAGCTACGCTACCAGCTCTAGGTGGGACCCAGTGTAAGTAATCTCTGCTCTCAATCAACTGCCTCAGTATGGATAGATTCCCCCTCAAGATTCGGAGGCTCCTCTCGTATATCCTCTCGACATTCTTCATAGCTTCCGCAGCTATCTTCTCAACTAAAACGCTATTGCTTATCGACATGTAATCCCTTCGGAGCTTTATCTCCTCTATTAGCTCTCTATCCCTAGTCGCTATCCACCCCAGCCTCAAGCCCGTCATGGATAGGGGCTTTGAGAAAGATCTCGTCACTACTACTCTCTCGCTGAGGTCTGCGGCTGATGGGACTGAGCTTCCATCTAAGAAGAGGCCATGATAAGATTCATCGCAGAGGAGGCGGGAGCCCGAATCCTCCACTATCCTTATTATCTCCCTAAGGGTCTTCTCATCTATCAGACTGCCAGTCGGATTGTGCGGGTTATTTATCACGACTAACTTAGTCCTCTCGTCTACCTTCCTCTCTAGTTCACCTAGATCGGGGAGCCACGATCCCTCCTCCTTCAGCTCTAGAAGATTCACTTCAGCCCCTAAGGATTCAGGCGCGCTGTATAGCTGTTGATAAGCTGGGAAAATAGATACTACTTTATCTCCTGGCTCTAATAATGTGTAGAATACCTGGAAATTTGCATCTATTGCTCCTTTCGTTATGAGGATTTCATCAGGCTCTAACTTCTTGTAGAGCTTAGCTATACCCTCCCTCAACTCAGGGAGGCCCTCAGTGTAACCGTAATCGAGGACTAAATCCTTGAGCTCCTCCATTAGATCCCTACCGATCAAACTCAAGAGTTCGCTGAGCTTGAATGGAGCGACGCAAGTCTCAGCTATATTGAATTTAGCTAAGTGTTCGTAAGAGCTCATGAACCTCTCTACGAGGAAAGGCTTGACTCTCATACTGAAGCCTCGGGCATCTAGTGGCAGTACTATAAAGTTTCATATCTCCCAATGATGCTTGAGGGAGGGAGGAGCTGTGCATCTGATAACTAATTAACTCAAAATTCAAAAATTTTTACATGTGATCCAAGCCGATCGCGGCAGAGTAACTTTTTAAGGTCTGAATTGTCAATCAGATATGTATTTGAGGGAAGTGAGGAACTGGCCGGATAAGAGAGGCGTCCTTTACGCTAGGGTCGATGTGCCTGAGTTCTCTGAAGTAATCCTGCGTGATGTGATCATAATGTCCACGAGGTGGTGGGCTGATTTCATGTCAGGTATATCCGCCCTCATGGGCGAGAAAGCCCTGAGACCCGTCCTTTATTACTCTGCTTACCGTATGATGAAGCAGCATAACCAAAAAGGGGTCATGAAGATGATCAAGGAGGGTAAATTGACAAGGAAGAGGATCTTCGAGATAGCTTGCGATATATTCTCAACCTTAGGCTTCGGTGAGGTGAGGAGCATAGAGTTGACTAGGGGTAGGATAAGGATCACAGTCAAGGATTCATTCGAGGCCAGGGGGAGGAGGGCTGAGGGTCCGGTCTGCCACTTCGTAGCCGGTATGTTGTCAGCGATCGTTGAGGATATCTTCGGCATAAGGACCGGTCCCCTAGTGGAGGAGAGTTGCGCCGCCACTGGGAATGATTTCTGCACGTTCTCAGCTGAGGTGATGGAAATTGGGGTTAATAGCATCTAGAGAAGTTGATCTCATCGTCAGAGCTGTTGGTAAGTGTTATTTGAGCTGCTCCCACTGTAATTGGAGTGAGGAAGTTCGTGAGACTTATCTCAAGGAGTCCTCCCTAGAGCTATTATTGGACATACTCATAGGGGAGGGATATAAGCCTGAGGTATACTTCTCCTGCCCAGATCCCCTGCTCCATCCCTCCCTCCCGCTCTTGATAAACGCTCCTATCGAGAGGGGCCTCAGATCCACTGTCTTCGTCCCCGCAAGGACTAGATCTGACAGAAAGGTGTGGGAATCCCTCCTCTATGCGAGCAGGATTTTCGTGTTCTCATCCTCAGTGAGAGACCTCAGAGGCTCAAAGGAACTCCTCAAGTTCTTAGTCTCAAATGGGTCCGATCTGAAGCTAATGTTCCTCCGGAGCTTGAGGGAAGATTTGAACCCGATCCTAGAGTTCGCTAAGGATATGGGCTTGGAGATATGGGTAGCCCCTCCTCTCTTCAAAGCGTCCCGGATCGAGGATCCCTCAGACCGGAGTTTGGAGATCGGTAGGCGAGTAGCGAAGTTCATGAGTGTTTACGACGTCAGGATAGCCTTCAAGGGGGACTTCCCATTCAAGATGATCGAGGGTCCGAGGTGTGAGATCGGGTGTAAGCTCCTCTACCTGGATCCGGAGGGGAGAGTGGGTAGGTGCCCGTTCAACGTGCCCATTCAACACAACCCCTCTCCTCTAGAGGCCGTCCGCATACTAAATGAGAGTTGCGAGAGAGGGGAGGTGAGGAGAGTGGAGCTCGTCCCCTCCATCAAGTTGATAACTGAGGAGGGGAATGAAATTTACGAGAGAGATCTAGAGCTGCTCTCACTTATAGGGGAGCTCGGGAGCCTGAGTCAAGCGGCTAGAGCTATTGGAGCGACACCATCATCTATATTCAAGAGGATAAGGAGGATGGAGAGTATTTTGGGATTCAATTTGATCACGAGCTCTAGAGGAGGTTACCTGAGGGGAGGCGTCAGGTTGACGCCTGAGTGCGAGGAGCTCGTGAGGAGGTATAGGGAACTTAAAGTATCAATTATTAACAAATACCGTCTTTCCTCAGTGGAAAAATCAAGTGGATGAGCCTTAAGAAAATCTGAAATTCGGAATGTTTAATTTCTGTAAATTCTCCTTATTATAGGGGATCGCATGGCCCAACCCCTCGAGGAATTCTTGATATATATAGACCCCTCCCGTTGCGTCGGGTGTAGGAGCTGCGAGATAGCTTGTGCCGTTGAGCATTCCTTGAGTAAGTCTATTTATGCTTCTATCTTTGAGGAACCTAGGCCTAAGCCTAGGACGAGCGTCGTCGTCGCTGATAGTATTTACGTCCCCATGAGGTGTATGCACTGCGACCCAGCTCCATGCGTCAAGAGCTGCCCGACGGGCTCGATGCAGAGGACAGATGAGGGATTCGTGATCTCAGATCCCTCTAAATGCATAGGCTGTAGGACATGTCTGCTAGCTTGCCCATTCGGACACCCGAGTTACAGTAGAGCCGGGAAGGTGATCAAGTGTGATCACTGCGTCGATAGGTTCAGGACCGGGCTGCCGCCAGCCTGCGTCGAGGCCTGTCCGACTGGCGCCCTCAGGTTCGGTAGGACTGAGGACCTCCTCATGGAGGAGAAGAGGAGGAGGGCTCTCGAGCTCATAACAGGAGTAGTGGGAGGGGTCATCTACGAGAAGGCATCCTCTGGCTTCCTCTCTCTCATAGGGAGGTGATCCTATGGAGGAGAGAGTGTATGAGAGGGTATTGAGAGCTACTAAGAGGGAGTTCTATCAGCAGGCATCGATAGATCCGACGGTCCTACCTTTACTTGAGAAAGCTGATAGAGAGGGCGTTGAGACCGCTTGGCACAGATACTTGAAGCAGCAGCCTCAATGCGGCTTCGGATTGTTGGGTGTGTGCTGCAGGAACTGCAACATGGGTCCCTGCAGGAT
The DNA here is from genome assembly GCA_964519515.1 of uncultured Nitrososphaerota archaeon. GTDB lineage: Archaea > Korarchaeota > Korarchaeia > Korarchaeales > Korarchaeaceae > Korarchaeum. The sequence continues at coordinate 8,285 of CAZFIJ010000067.1, read as the reverse complement.
AGATCCCTTCGGCTACGGTCCGGATAAGGGGATATGTGGCGCTAACGCTGATACGATAGTAGCTAGGAATCTCATGAGGGCTCTCGCTGCTGGTGCAGCTTCCCACAGTGATCACGCTAGGGATATAGTGGAAGTCTTCAGGGGGATAGTGGATGGATGGGCCAAGGATTACAAGATAGTCGATGAGCAGAAGTTACTCGGTATAGCGAAGGCCCTGGGAATAGAGACCGAGGGAAAGAGCATAACGGAAGTCGCTAAGGAGGTCGTTGAGATAGCTGAGATGGAGTTCGGTAAGCCTGATAATTCGCCCCTCAGGTTCTTGAACGCGTATGCCCCCGAGAGGAGGAAGGAGCTATGGAGAAAACTCGGGATAACGCCTAGGGCTATAGATAGAGAGGTAACTGAGATAATGCACAGGACTCATATGGGCGTAGATGCTGATCCGCTCAATCTGATAGCTCAAGGATTGAGAGCAGCTCTAGCTGATGGTTGGAGCGGTTCGATGATGGCTACTCTCTTCAGCGATGTAATGTTCGGGACGCCGAAGCCCATAAAGGTCTGGGCTAATTTAGGCGTTCTGAAGGAAGATTCAGTCAACGTGATGGTCCACGGCCACAACCCATTGTTATCGATGCAAATAGCTGAAGTAGCTAAGGACCCTGAGATGGTAGAATTAGCTAAGAGCGTGGGAGCTGAGGGCATAAACGTAGTCGGGATGTGTTGTACTGGCAACGAAGTGTTGATGAGGTTAGGGATCCCGATAGCCGGCAACTTCCTCCAGCAGGAGCTAGCGGTCATCACTGGAGCTTTAGAGGCTGTGATAGTGGATTATCAGTGCTTAATGCCCGCTCTAGTGGATGTGGCTTCATGCTACCACACGAAGATAATAACGACCGAGCCTAAGACGAAGATACCGGGAGCTATTCACATAGAGTTCGATAAAGCTAACGCTAGGGAGAGCGCTAAGAAGATACTGAGGGTAGCTGTGGAGAACTTCAAGAATAGGGTGAAGGAGAGAGTGTTCATACCGAAGGAGAAGATGGAAGCTGTAGTCGGCTTCAGCGTCGAGGCCATCTTATCTGCACTAGGAGGGACTCTCGAGCCCCTGGCGGACGCCCTCAAGAGCGGCAAGATAAAGGGGATAGCTGGGGTCGTGGGATGCACTAACCCGAAGGTGAGGCACGATAGCTCTCACGTAGCGATAACTAAGGAGCTGATAGCTAACGATATCCTAGTCGTCGGTACCGGCTGCTGGGCGATAGCCATGGCTAAACATGGCCTCTTCAAGCCAGAAGCTGCTGAACTAGCTGGGCCCGGTTTGAGAGAGATATGCAAGGCCCTCGGGATACCTCCAGCCCTCCACATGGGGAGTTGTGTGGATTGCAGTAGGATGCTCGTAGCTTTAGCTGCTCTAGCTAACCACTTAGGAGTCGATATGAGCGATCTCCCAGTCGCAGGCTCAGCTCCCGAGTGGTACAGTGAGAAAGCTGTATCTATAGGTAGCTACTTCGTGGCTAGCGGCCTCTTCGTCCACCTCGGGACGGTGCCTCCAGTCCTAGGCTCTAAGAGAGTCGTTGAGTTACTGACTAAGGACGCTGAGAGTTTAGTCGGCGGTAAGTTCTTCGTAGAGACAGATCCGGAGAAAGCTGCTAAAGCGATGATAGAGCACATAAGGGAGAAGAGGAGGAAGCTCGGCTGGCCAGAGTGACCTTTATGGGACTTAAGGTCATAGTGGCCGGGAAGGGAGGAGTTGGGAAGACAACTGTAGCCTCACTACTCTCATTTTTTCTCTCATCTAGGGGGAGGAGGGTCCTAGCTTTAGACACTGACTCAGTGCCTAATTTAGCTCTCTCCCTAGGCCTACCTAGGGAAGTGGAGAGTAAGATAGTGCCTATAGTCAAGGACGAATCCCTCATCGAGGAGAGGACGGGGGCGAGGCCCGGCGAGAGTTGGGGCCTCCTCTTCAGGCTCAATCCCAAGGTCGATGATATCGTGGATAGATATGGGGTGAGATTGAGCGATAACTTGAGCCTCTTGGTAGTGGGTAGTATAGATTCAGCTAAGCAGGGCTGCCTCTGCCCCGCTATATCCTTAGGGAAGGCGTTGATCTCTCACATATTGATGGAGGAGCGTGACGTGATCATAGTTGACTCAGAGGCCGGAGCCGAAGTTTTCGGTAGGGGGCTAGCTGAGAGGTTCGATCACATGCTCTGCGTCACTGAGCCCACTCAGAAGTCCCTGGAGATAGCTAAGAGGATAGTCAAGATGGGGAGGGAGCTGGGGATAAGGGAAGTGACTTACATAGTCAATAAGTTCTCCGGTGATGAGAGCGAGAGGCTGAGGATATCTGAAGCCCTAGACGCTAGGCACTTCTTCATCCCATACGATCATTCCTTGATAAAGGCCGAGATCGAGGGGAGGAGCCTGAGGGAATTGGATGAGTCCTCTCCAGCTATCCAAGCCTTTAGATCAGCCTTCGAGATGATTTTCGGGTGATCTCTATGCCTAAGGTCGGGGTCTACGTCTGCCATTGTGGTAAGAATATAGCCGGGAAGGTAGATGTTCAGAGAGTGGCTGCTGAGTTGAAGAAACACCCTCAGGTCACGGTATCTAGGCATTACTTCTTCATGTGCAGTAGCTTCGGCCAGGAATTGATAAAGAGGGATATAAGGGCTGGGAAGGTCGATAGAGTCGTCGTGGCCGCTTGCAGCCCCAAACTCCACGAACCCCTATTCAGAGAAGCAGTAGAGGAAGCTGGCTTGAACTTCGGGTATTACGAGCAGGCTAACATAAGGGAGCTCGTCTCTTGGTCGACTGAAGATCCAGAGGAAGCCACTAAGAAGGCTATAGCTTACACTTGGGCGGCTGTAGAGAGAGTCCTAGAGGCCGAGCCCGTGGAGACCGAGGAGTTCAGAGTGAACAGAGAGGCTCTCGTGATAGGTGGAGGCGTAGCTGGAATAGCTGCAGCGCTCGATCTAGCTGAGAAAGGGATAAGAGTCCATATGATCGAGAGATCGCCTACGATAGGTGGGAGGATGGCTCTATTAGATAGAGTGTTCCCTACGGGCGACTGTTCGCTCTGCATACTCACCCCCATGATGGCGGAAGCTGAGCATCACCCTAACATAACGATCCACACGATGTGCGAGGTCACGGAAGTCAGCGGGTCCGTTGGCGACTTCAAGGTCAGGGTCAAGAAGAGAGCTAGGTACGTAGATCAAGATAAATGCGTGGCTTGTGGTATATGCGCGGAATCTTGCCCTGTGGAGGTTCCGAATGAGTGGTACGCCAATTTGGGGAAGAGGAGAGCTGCTTACATACCCTTCCCCCAGTCCGTCCCCAGGGCTTACGTCATAGATAGGGAGAACTGCCTATTCTTCAAGGACGGGAGTTGTAGGAAGTGCGAAGAGGTCTGCCCAGCTAAAGCCGTGGATCTGACTGAGAGCGATGGGGAGTTCGAGCTCAGAGTGGGGGCTATAATAGTAGCGACTGGCGCTAATGAGTACGATGCCAGCAACCTCAAGAACTACGGTTATGGGAAGATACCTGACGTGATAACTCATTTCGGTTTCGAGAGCCTCATAAATGTCAACGGTCCGACCGGAGGCCACTTGAAGAGACCGTCTGATGGCAAGATCCCTGAGAGCATCCTCTTCGTGCAATGCGCTGGGAGCAGAGATGTCAACAACAACCCTTACTGCTCTAACGTCTGCTGCATGATCACGCTGAAGCACGCTGAGATAATCAAGATGGAGTACCCAGAGACAAAGGTCTACGTGGCCTATATAGACATGAGGACCCCCAAGAAGGGTTTCGAGGAGATGTACACTAGAGTGAGGGAGGAGGGAGTCATCTTCATCAGGGGGAAGCCCGGTGAGGTGAGGAGAGAGGGCGATAAACTCGTGACGGAGATATACGATGAGATGCTAGGTGAGAAATTGAGGCTGGAGGTCGATATGGTGGTCCTGGCGGCTGGCCTCAGCCCTTCCGAGGGGACTATCTCTATCTCGAAGGTGTTGAACATACCCAGGGACCTCTACGGATTCCTGCAAGAGTTACATCCTAAACTGAAGCCCGTTCAGACATCTAGGCCGGGTATATTCATATGCGGTGCTGCCCAAGGACCTAAGGACATCCCAGATTCCGTAACACAAGCTAAAGCGGCAGCTAGTGAAGCTGCTAGGATCTTGATGGTGGGGAAGGTCTTAGTGACAGGGGAGAAGGCTAAAGTAGATCCAGAGCTCTGCACGGGTTGTGGGGCTTGCGTCGAGGAGTGCCCCTTCTCAGCTATAGTGCTCGAGGAGGGGAAGGCCAGAGTGCTCCCGCTCGCTTGTATGGGATGCGGCACTTGTCAAGGGGCCTGCCCGACTGGAGCTATAGAGAGGAGGCTCTACGATCACGGTCAGATCCTCAACCAGATAGATGGCCTACTGGAGGTGGTCGCATGAGTTACGTGATCGGTTTCTGTTGTAATGAGTGCGCTTATGCTGCAGCTGATCTAGCTGGTAGTACCCATAGGAAGCACCCAGCTAATGTACTAGTGATAAGGATACCTTGCTCCGGTACCTTCGACCCATCCTGGCTCGTCTACGCTCTAGCTAGAGGGGCTGATGCTGCTTTCGTGGCTGGCTGCAGGAAGGGGGAGTGCCATTACGTAGATGGGAACCTGAAAGCCGAGAGTAGAGTGGCTTTCGTGAAGCAGTTGCTCGAGGCCGTTGGAGTTGAACCTGAGAGAGTTGAGATGTTCTTCATGGCATCCTCAGAACCGCATAAGTTCGTGAAAGCTGCGGATGAGATGAGTGAGAGGGTGAAGAGGCTCGGCCCTCTCCCCCGCAGGGGCGAGATCGGTAGGATAAGGCTGGGGAAGAGGGGGAACCTCGTCGAGGCCCTCAGAGCTATAGCTAAAGAGTTCAAGGATATCCCACTCCCCGAGATACCTGGCTTCAAGGCACCAGTTTACGATGAGAGTTGTATCGGTTGCGGTGCTTGCGTCGAAGCTTGTGAGCGTGATGCCCTCAGGATAGAGGATTCTGATGGGTTCAGGAGGATCCTATTGAATACAGCTAAGTGTACAGCATGCGGGGATTGTGTCAAGGCATGTGAAGAGAGTGGTGAGTCCTCCCTGAGGCTGGGAGGTCTGAGAGTGTCTCAATTGCTCTCCGATTGGAGTGAGGGGACCAAGATCCCTCTCGTCGCTTGCGAAGTCTGCGGAAACTATTTCGCGACAGAGGGGGAGTTGAAGAAAGCTGACTCTCCTAAAATATGCCCGAGTTGCAAGGAAGTGCTATCTGCTAAAGCTCTATCCTTCGGTAGGGTGAGGACATGAACCTCAGGAGCGATATAAAAGCGATCTCCGGGCAGGACGTCATGTTATGCTTTCAATGTGGGGAATGCTCATCATCCTGTCAGATGGCTGGATACAAGGGCTTCTCCCCAGCTAAGCTGATACATTCCATTCAATTGGGGATGGAAGACGTCCTCAAATCTAGGATTTACGAGCTCTGCCTCCACTGTTTCCTCTGCTCCGTCAGATGTCCTCAGGGCTTGAGCTTCCCGGATATAGCTACTGCACTGTCAAACATAGCTGTGAAGAGGTACGGCCCTGGGAGATTCGAGAAGATGTTCTTAGATGAGATAACTGACAAGGGCTTTCTGAATCCAGCTACATTCGCCCTGAAGGCCTTAGGAGTCTCCCTCTCCAAATACGCTGGCCTGAAGGGCCTTAAAGCTGCCCCTATCCTCTTCGAGAGAGGGAAGGTCAGGAGGGAGCTCTTAGAGGAGGTGAGGGAAGTTGCGAGGAAGAGTTGAGGCTTACTATCCTGGGTGCTCAGCTAAGACCACTGAGAGAGCGTATTTAAAGACGGCGCTCTTCGTTCTAGAGAAGTTAGGGGTGGACTTCAAGCTGCTCGATGATCTACCGTGCTGCGGTACATTAGAGGGTGAGCTCTACAGTTGGGAGTTCACCAAGGGGCTCGCTAAGATAATAAATAGGGAAGCCAGCGGGAGGGTCATAACTGGATGCAGCGGTTGTTACAACACGATAAACAGGAGCGGTGGTTCTGCGACTCACTTAGTCGATTTCCTGTTCAGGGAGATTGGTTTAGAGGAGATAGCTGGAAAGATAGTGAGGGAAGTCGATCTCAAGGTCGCGGCTTACTACGGATGTCAAGCTCTTAGACCTAGGGGACTAGCTATAGACGATCCCGAGGATCCCAGAGCGCTCGAGGACATTTTATCGCTCACTGGAGCTCGGCCTGTAGATTTCCCAATGAGAACTAAGTGTTGCGGTGGACCGATAGCCCTCAGGGAGCCGGATCTAGCTATAAAGATGGCGAGGGATGTGGTGAGATCTGCTGAGGATAAAGGGGCTGAAGCCATAGCCACTATGTGCAACCTCTGTCACTTCATGCTGGACTTCTACACATCTAGGCTGCCGATCCTTCACTTCACTCAGATACTGGCTTACTCCATGGGGATGCCCCCGGATGACTTAGGGCTGGATGAACTATTCAATCCCCCTAGGAAAGGATTCGGGAGGTGAGATAGTGTGTGAGAGTGAGGTTTACATTATAGAAGGTTCCTCCGAGAAGTTGTTGATGGAGGACGTCATCTCCCTCTCGATTAAAGATGGGAAGCTGGTAATCTACAATGAGATGGGCGAAATGAAGGAGATAGAGGATGTGAAGGAGATTAGAATCGATATGGTGAGGCACTTAGTGAAGGTAGTTATCTGAGGCCCCGATCCTTTTTATTTAATTATACCGATAGCCCGTCCTGAGAGTCGCAGCACCCTAGAGCCTTTTTATAAGACACACTCTCTCGGGTTGAAGATGATAATCGTCAGCGGAGGGGCTGGGTTCATAGGGAGCCATACTGTAGATGAGTTACTAGAGCGACGCATGAACGTTTGCGTCATCGATAACTTCTATAGCGGCTCTCCAGAGAACTTGAGGAGCGATGAGAAGTTGAGAACTCTTGAAGTAGATATAAGGGACTTCAATGCGATTTCAGAAGGGATAGATGGGGAAGTGGAAGGGATAATACATTTAGCCGCTATAGTCAGCATAGATGAAGCTAGAATGAATCCTAAGCTCGCATTCGAGACTAACTTCCTCGGGACTCTCAATATGTTAGAGTTAGCTAGGAAGCTCGATGTGGAGAAGTTCGTTTACGCATCTAGCGTAGCGGTTTACGGCGAACCCAACTACTTACCGATAGACGAATCCCATCCCCTCAAGCCAGCTAACTTATACGGGTTATCTAAGCTCATGGGGGAGCAGCTCGCGATCAGTTACATGGAGGAGTACGGGATAGACGTCGTCACGCTCAGGTACTTCAACGTCTACGGGCCGAGGATGAGGAGCGGTCCCTACAGTGGGGTAGTTCACATCTTCATAACATCTCTATTGAGAGGGGAGCCCGTCAGGATATTCGGAGATGGTAATCAGACTAGGGACTTCGTCTACGTCACTGATGTGGCTAAAGCTAACGTTAAGAGCTTATTTTCAAATGTCAGGGGGGTTTTCAATGTGGGAACTGGTGTCGAGACCTCTATAAATGAGCTCCTCTCCCTCATATCGGAGTTGCTCGGTGTGAGAGCTGAAGCTATATATGAGCCTCCGAGGAAGGGGGATGTCAGGAGGAGTAGAGCTTCTGCAGAGGCTATTAGAGAGGCGATAGGATGGGTCCCAGAGGTAGGTATAAAGGAGGGGCTTAAGAGAACGATAGAATGGTATAAGAAGATCGGGTAATCTATGAACGCGCCCTCAGGATTGATTATGTGAAAGAAGTTATCCTTCACATTATGAGACATGAGATAGACGACAAATTTATAGTTTTATCCGAGGTTGATAGCTCGTGGGCCGCTTGAGTAAGGACGAGCTCGATGAATTGGATATGAAGATACTTAGGCTCATGCAGAAGGATTCTAGGATCCCTTACTCAGAGATATCGAAGAAGCTCGGGATCCCTGAGGCCACTGTGAAATATAGAGTGAGGAGGTTAATCGAGAAGGGAGTTATCCTCGGATTTTATACGCTTTTGAACCCTAGAAAAATTGGCTTCCCATTTTCGATGATAATTTTATTTCAGATAATGCCTGAGGAGCTTGAAAATGTCTTCAATATGCTGAAGAGTATGCCTGAGGCGACGCACGTCTTCAAATTGACTGGGAAATATAACATAGTCGCGATATTCCACGCGAGGGATATGAACCACGTCTCAGAGATAGATGAGACTGTGAGATCTCTGAGGGGCGTTACAGCTGCTGAGACCCTGTTAGTCAC
>CAZFIJ010000066.1:0-7705 GCA_964519515.1 uncultured Nitrososphaerota archaeon | reverse complement strand
CTCATAATAAGATCGAAGAGAGTAGGGGTGAGGGAGGATCTCCCCGAGCCCTTCAACTTCAAGGTACGCATGGAGGAGCTCTTAAAAATATTGAAGAGCTGAATTTTGCAAGTCTCGATGTTTTTAAGTTTCCCGTTGGGGAAATATTGATGCTGCCGGAACCCATCGAGATAAAGGATGAGATAAAGAGGATGATGGAGGTGATGGATGAGAAACTGGCTGTATGGTATGGGAATAAGCTTCAGAGCTACATATACAGGGAAGTTAGGGGGATGATCGATTGGAGGAGCTTCCTGGAGCTAATGTCCAGGAGGACTGATGAGCTGCTGAAGTGGGTGAAGGGGGAAGTTGCATGGGAGGAGCTCCTCAACATAATATACAGGGAAGTGAGGGAGAGGAGGGGATCCAATCTGGATTCCTTCCTGGTCTGATGAGAAGCTCACTCGATGAGCTTAAATTAAGGTACTGTGAAGTAAACCCTCTTCTTCCCCTTCCCTTTGTTCTCCACCTTCAGGAGCTTAACTTCCCCTATCTCCCTCGTGTTCCTCACGTGAGGCCCTCCATCAGCTTGTATATCGATCCCAGGTATCTCAACAATCCTCAGTCTCTCCAGAGTAGGGGGCATTTTAGCAGCTAACTTCACTATCCCAGGTATCTTCATCGCCTCCTCCCTCGGAAGGAAGTATATCTTCACCTCTATTCCCGATGAAGCTATCTCATTCACCTTCCTTATGGCTTCCTCGAAGACCTCCCTCTCCCCTCTCTCCAAGTTGAAATCAGATTTCGCGTACTCAGGGTCTATATGGCCACCCGTGACGAGAGCTCCCCTCTCCTCGTAGAGTATAGCGCTAAGTATGTGATCGGCTGTGTGGAGTCTCATGAGCCTGTACCTCCTATCCCAATCTATGTGCCCTCTAACTATATCTCCCACGCTCAAATCGGGTTTGGAATCGAGTAGATGGGCCACATCTCCCTCCTCAATCACATCGATTACGTTCCACCTACCCGAGCTGGACTCTATGAATCCGGTATCATTAGCGACGCCTCCCGAGGTCGGATGGAATGCTGTCCTATCTAGGAATAACTTGTTCCCCTCGACTCTCGTAACCCTAGCCTCAAAATCCGTGATGTAACAATCTGCCTGATATATCAACTCAGCCATAGGGGTAGGTGAGGGCTGAGGATAAAAAACGTGATTAACCTAATGGGCCTACTCAGGTAGGTTCCATCATTCTACTGAAAGACCGGTATAGATCTCAAATAACGTACATTTATGCTAACAATAAGTTTTTCAACTCAGCCCATCGATACTTTTTTATTCACATAACTCACATAACCCACACATGACGAACATAACTCTGAGCATCCCGGATTGGCTCTACAAATTGATGAAGAGGTATAGCGCAGTGAACTGGTCTGAGGTAGCGAGAAGGGCCATAATAAAGGAGATACTCACAATTAAGGCAGAGGAAGAGGGATTAAGTAGGGAAGAACTCTCCCTTCTTATGGAAATAGAAAGTATTGAGCTTTTCGAGGGGGAAAAAGTGCCCATAAGTGAGGAGGAACTCCAGGCTAAGGTGAGGGATAGGGAGAGGAGGAGGTTAGAGAAGCTCAGAGAGGTGGGCCTTTGATCCTAGATACATCCTCCGTGATAATTAGAGCAAAAAGAGGAGAAAAGATTGAGGAGAACATAACCTCAATCACCTTAGTGGAGTATCCTCCGATCCGGAATTACGAGGGATTTCGGGGAAGAATCTACTTCTTGAGTGTAAGAGATCAACTTAAGGCCTCCTCCCTTCAGGAGAAGTTAAGGGTCTTGGGAAAGCCTATGGGGGCAGCAGATCTCCTGATCGCAGCTGTATGTCTCAATAGGGACGAGGAGCTAGTCACCTTGGATGAGGACTTCTTGGTGATAAAGGAGATCGAACCCTCTTTCAGAGTGATAATTGAACGCTAAGTAGTGTAGGACCGATATCAGTATCCCGTACAGGAGTGAATGAGCAATATTTAAATTGAGTATCATCTCTTTCTCTGAATATCCGGGAAACTGAAAAAGGAATTCATCGAACTGCTTGAGAGAGATGAAGAGTTTCACTGCACTGTAGCAGGTTTTCTGGGATTATCCTAAATACTGAAGAGGCTTGAAAAACTTGAGGGAGGTCAAAACAAGCTATGGGAGAAGGTGAAAAAGATATGGGAGGAGATGAGGCTGATCAGGATCGACTACAACAGGATGAGAAAGTACATAAGCGTATGATTTGGCGATCTGGACAGAGCACTCAGGGTAACATTTGAGGATCATTCTGCATCCTTTCTTGAGGTTTTGCTCGAGGAGCTGAGATATCCTGATGCGAGAATCGAGAGAAAGGTACTTGTGCATGATGATGAGGCTGTCGAGATAAAAATGTTCTGCGAGGATCCTCTGGTCGTTGAAGAGGCCACGATTAGCATAGAAAGCATGGAAGAAGCTGAAAAAGAGGTAGAGAAGTTGTTAAAAACGCGTGGAAATTGTGGAGAAGAGGTATGGGAAGAGGCCGATGCTCGTGGTATTATCCGTTGCTAGGCCGGCACCTGGAGTATCGAGAAGGCTCGAGGATCTGGCGAAAAGGCAAGGGATAAAGCTGGTGCTGGGAGAGGAGATAGAAGAAGCGATAGCTATATAAAAATAGTTGTAGCAACTCTAGGGAGTAATTCTCGTATCTGCTCACTCATCGGCAATTTAGATAATGCTTAACTTTTAATTGGACAATTTAGTAAAGAGTTTCGGGGGTCTTGAAAGGTCCTAAAGTTCATTAGTTTGTGGGAGCATTAGAGAATTCCCCCAGGAGGGATATCCCTTCCCGGAACTAGCTGCTCCTTCTTCGCCAGAAGAATGCAGGCATTCTACAAGTATGTAGCCCTTGATGTAGTCAGGGAGGTTTGAAGAGGGATACTTGACATGAGCACTGATCAGGGTATCCTCCTCTCCAAATATCCAGAATGATCCAAGGCATGAAGAGGCTTTGGAACCCATCAATAATTTTCGGATACTGCTTCGGTTTATCTAGAGATGACTGAGTGATGGGATCCTCCGACGGGAGATCTATCTATAAGTTAAACTTATAAGTTTAACCTTTTGGATAAACCTATGAGCGTAGTCAAGGTCCACAAGAAGGGGGTAATAGCAATCCCGAAGGGGGTGAGGGAGAGGGCTGGGATAAAAGAGGGGATGCTCCTCTTAATCGAAGCTAGGGATGGGGAGCTTGTCCTGAGGCCCCTCGATCTATGGGAGAGGATATGGGGCTCCAGTAGGGGAAGCGCGGAGGAAGTAGAGAGGGAACTTGATGAGGATGAGAGAGCTAGGGAGGAGAGGCTAAGCAGATGGAGAGAGTAGTCATCGATACTTACGCCCTGATGGCGATGATCTTCGGGGAACTAACTGAAAAGGCAGAGAGAGCTCTCTTGGATGTAAGATACAGAAGAAAAGAGGGAATTTTGCCATCTACAGTTGCATATGAGTTCTTTCTTCAGTGGCTCCGCGGTAGAATACCATTTAGGAGCGATAGTGAGGTCAAGGGCTTCGTCCTCGGTTATTTCAGGGTGGTCAATTTCAAGGCGGAGGATTACATAGAGATGGCCAAGTTGAAATATGAGGGTGATAGAATACTTAAACAATCAAATTTCAAAGATAGGCGGTTGAGCTTGGTTGATGCCTCGATTCTCCTCGTTTCTTTGAGGGAGAAAGCTCCTATAGTGAGCGGGGATGATGATCTGAGATATGTGGCCTCTATGATGGGAATAGAGATACTTTGGTAGCTGCTAGAAATTTCAAGCCGTTTTCAGCTTTATCGAATCGCTGAAGCGAAGATTTGAGGTTGAGGAAGGCTAGAATGACTTTATTCCGATTCAATTGGAGGGAAGCTTCATGCTTAAAGGAAAATTCGATGAGACCCTCTAAATTAACGAGGAGTTCTTTATAACTGAGTAGCATGCCTTCGCCCTTAGCATCTCCGCAGAAGCTGAGGGAGAGAGCTCCCCGAGGGACTCCGTGGTTAACTTTATAGATTAGAGATTCGCGCATCCCAAATGTTAGGCGTGCTCCTCATCAATCCTACATTCGGTGGAGCTAGTGGGAGCGGGCAACACGTCAAACAGCTCTACGAGGCCCTCTCTGGGAGAGTGAGTTTCGAGATATGGGATGCCACTAGAGTTGGCTTCCTGAATCTACCTATGTTGAGGAGCGCTTCCTTCTACCTGAGATGCCTCATGAAAGAAGTCCCGAGCGGCGTGGACGTGATCCACATACATCAGCCTAAGCTCGCGGGACTCTTCAGGGAAGGTTACGGGAAGCTCCTGACAGTCCATGGGGATCACGAGACAGAGCTCAAGGTCTTATATGGGCTTATTTCAGGACCTCTCATATGGTACGTGAATAGGGAGATGAGGAAAGCTGATGTAATAACGACAGTCTCCCCTTACTGGGCTAGGATCAGGGGGTGGACATGGGTGCCAAATATGATAGACCTCCGATGGGCCGATTCCATAGCCCCAGCGGGAGCTGGTGACTTCATACTCTTCGTAGGCAGGGATAGTCCCGCGAAGGACTACCCTATGTTCAAGAGAATCGCTGAGCTAGCCTTTAAGGAACTGGGGGTTAGGTCAGTGGCTCTAGGTCCATTGAGAGAGGACACGGAATTTTTGACCCATAAGAGGGTCCCTAGAGAGGATGTCGTCGCTATGATGAAGAGAGCTAGAGCTTTAGTGATAACATCGAGACAGGAAGGGATGCCAAGTACAATTTTAGAAGCTTGGGCAAGTAAATGCCCAGTTATAGCTAGAGATATCCCTCCTCTCAGAGCTCTATTGGACGAAGTTCCCGATTCAATGTTGTTATTCGGAGGGGAGAGTGAAGCTATAGAGCACATAAGGAGAGTGGGGGAGGCAGGTTTCAGGGAGAGCTTAGTGAGAGTCGCTCATGAGAGGGTCAAGGAATTCGACTCCAGGAGGGTATCAGAGATTTATCATCGCATATACGAGGAGATAACTAGGAGATGATCCATCGAGGACTCCCCATGAGATCGCTAGCTTTACGCTATCTAAAGCTTAGAGCTCTACAGCTGAAATTATCTCGCCCAGAGAATCAGACCTCGTTCCTTCAGCTTTGAGAAGTGCCTCTCATTTCTCGTCCAGAGGGGGAGCATCCTCGAGATAGAAGTAGCACCTATGAGGAGATCTCTCTCATCCATAACCTCCCCTTTACTCTTCAGCTCTCTCCAGAGGATAGAAGCTTTCTCTATCACTTTATTGTCGAGCGGTATGATCCCAAATATCTCTTCCACTAGTGTTTTTGCTTTTATCGGATCGGACTTCCCCCTGATGAACTCATATAGGGTAACTACGGAGATGTAGCAAGGGAGCTCCGGTAACTCCTCCCTCCCCCTGTCTATATCTATCAGAACGCTAGTATCTATCAGGATCCCTCTAGCCTTAATTTCAGCTTCACCTCCTCATAAGAGGAATCAAACTCAATTTCTCTCAGCTCTTCTAATGCTTTCCTAGCTTTTTCCCTTCTGTAGTTCTCTGCAAGCTCAAGTAAGAGTTCATCCCAAGTTTTATCCCCTTTCAACTTAGCTAGGAGCTCCTTCGTCTCCTCGCTTATCGTTATCGTAGTGGGCATACATAATTGACAATTATTCACTTATAATTCTTTCCTTCTAATTATCGATTATGCACTACCCGCATGTTGGAAGAGGGATCCGAAGCATCTTTTCTGAGTCATCCGGATGGCGCTACCCTTAGGATCAATCCCATGAGGATGCCCAGGATCATGAAGAGTAGGACTATGGAGGCAACGGCCATGTTATAAAATTCCCTCGATGAAGCGAAAGCGATAATCGCAACTATGACTCGGATCATCGGGGTCAAGACCAAGATAAATGTCCCAACTAGGAGAAAGTTAGAGTAAATTTCCATACCCAGCAGGTCCAGTAAGATGCCTATGGAGAGTAGGGAGAAGCTGATAACTATACCCACTGTGAGTGCGAGGTAAACCGCTCTCTCAACTTCCATATTAGACACCCCTTATGATCATATTGTAAGCGAAGTAAAGAAGTAATAAGCCGAATGCCAGTTTTATTGAGCTTGTCCTCATCTTATTCATGACAGAGGTCCCGACAGTTGCCCCTATCATGACGCCTATCGCAACAGGAGCTACAGCTTCCTCATCGATGAGCCCGTGGGCTAAGTAGAGGAGAGCTCCTGTAGATGCCGTTACCCCTATCATGAACTTGCTCGTAGCTACAGCAGCTTTCATCGGGACGTTCATCAATTGATTCATTATAGGTACTTTTATTATCCCTCCTCCGACTCCTAGCATCGCTGAGATCATGCCAGCTAGGTATGAAGCTATTAGCCCGGATTTAGTTCTCACTACAGTATATTTTACCTCCTTCCCTTCAGCGATATCTGGATAGCTGTTAGAGAGGCTCAGCTTCCTCGCTAACTCATCCTCCTTTCCGATGAAGAGATCCTTCCTCAACTTCTCCTCCTCACTCCCTCTCGTCGATATCTGCGATATAGAGAGGTATATCAATAGGAGCCCCATCATCAAGTAGAGGAGGGATGATGAGACCTTAATCGTCAATAGAGCTCCGGAAACAGCTCCTGCTGTCGTCGCTGTCTCGAGGAACATCCCGAGTCTCACATTAGTCATCCTCTGATCCACGTATCTAGATGCCCCAGCTATGCTCGTCGCGACTACGCTGACGATACTCACAGCTATCGCTTCCTTTATGCCGAAGCCGAAGAACATAACTAAGCAGGGTATTATTATGACTCCCCCTCCTATCCCCAGGAGGGCGCCGAAGAGCCCAGCGATGATCCCCATCAGTAGCATGAGTAGAGAGGCGATCGGATCCATTGAGCGATCCTGAAAGCTCTAGTTATAAAATGTAGTGAGGCCCATCAGTGACTCTGAACTGAGCAAGGTCTTATCTTCAGCAGTATCAATAAGCCCAATGTGTTTATCAAGCAACCTAAGACGAAAGGGGCCCAGTGCCCTAAGTACCAAGTGAGACCAGCCATCAAATTCCCCAAGGAGCTTAAGATGAATGTCATCGAATCCAAAGAGCCTATAGCTGTAGCTACTTCCTTCTCCGATATTCCTACGAGCAATAACCTCCTAGCTGGGAGATCCATGGCCCCAACGAATCCCTGAATGAGCATCAAGGCATATATCAATATCTCATTTCTCAGGAATGGGTAGATCCACCAGACAGCTGAGGAAGCTGCTAAATGATATATGAGCATCTCCCTCCCCCCTATCCTATCCGTCACCTTCCCCAAGGGCACAGTAGCGATCAGATTCCCGAAGCTCCAGAGGGATAGGGCGAATCCTATCTGGGACAGAATCATTATACCTAATCAAGCGTAACATTTAATACTTTTATAGCGTTATATCGAATAGATGGAGCTATACAGTACGGGCAAAGTGGCTAAGATGCTCGGAGTGCATAGAGTTACGATTAACAGGTGGATCAGAGATGGTAAAATCCGGGCTGTGAGAATCGGAAAGGAATACAGGATTCCGGAGGATGAAGTAAGAAGACTGCTAGGAGGGAAATCGCCCAATAATGAGTTCTTCAGCTCTCGTGGAGTAAGAATCGAGGCCCTTTTCAGTGAAGAGCGAAGAAACCTGCGACAGGAAGTGGGTGAGGAGGTGATTTGC
>CAZFIJ010000065.1:0-5984 GCA_964519515.1 uncultured Nitrososphaerota archaeon | reverse complement strand
CCCTGTACGACCTTCCTCCCCAACCCGGGGCCGAGGAGGATTGCTATGAGTAGGTCCGGTAGCTTCTCTAGAGTAGCCTTGAGATGCTCAGCTTCTGCATCGAGTGAGGCCTCGTAATACTTTATCTCCACTGTAGGACCTCCACTCTATTTAAGAGATCCTCAACGCACTTGAAGTTCGCCTTCACACTCTGATAGACTTTCTCATCATCCACAACCCAGTAACGGTGGACTAGGAGGTTGCGAAGCCCTATCAGAGACTCGAGGTCCTTCATGCAAACTACACTCACTCTCTCAGCGACGACTCGCACCGCCTCCCTGTAAGTAGCGGGCCTCATCCCGAAGCCCTCGACCGCTAGGTGCAGACACAGGGACACCAAGGACTCCACTAACACGATGATATTGTAGCGGATAGCGTACCTCTCATCCACGCTTAAATCTGCGAACTCCTTAGAAGCGAGTCTCCGCAGCTCCCTCATGGCCCACTTAACATCATCGATCCTCTTCACGATGACGTCTCTATCTAGTGGCATGCTTACCACTTAGTGAAAGCTCCCGTATTAAAGAGCATCGACCTTCTACTGGACTTCACTCCCTATAGGAGCCCTGTTTCTTAAAATTTTGATAAGTAGTTCAAAATTATGTAAATATAAAACGTTATTCATCGGCCATCTCGAGGATTCCTTCACTTTTTCCACCAGCCTTCCAGCGATAGGTTCGGTAATATTTTTCAATTTTTGTCATATTTCTATGAAAACTATGTTCCCCTTTCTCATCTAAATCACAAAATATCATCATTAAGCGGTTGAGTATCATGCACTTTTTATCTGGAGCTACATCTATGATATGTCGCGCTCATCGTCAACCGACTCTCATCTGACTTTCACCCAATGCCCCTTATCAAGCTTCTCCTCATAAGTTTAACCAATTTAGAAGTTTTGAATACTGTGACTATTTTGAGATACCCGTTTCCAGAACCATAGACGACTAAAAGAGCTTTTTAATTCCTTAATGGCCACTATGAGGCGAACGCCTATCAAGAAAGACCATATCTGGAGATTTCACAGTGTCTAGGATGAGATGCTCACTAATCTCCCCTTTAGACATGATACTTTCAGCATTCGTAAATTAACTTAGTACTAGGCAATTGATCTCCCCGTTGTCTCTCTGTCCCGCTCTCAATTTCTACTTTTCAATCCCTGAAAAGCCTCAAGATAGTCTACTAAGGATTTGTGGACGATTCGAGACCATTAAAACAGCTCCCCTAGCGTGTTGTAACGTTGCTTCGGCATCCTCTCTCCTATATGTCTTCCAGGGAGTGAGGCCCTTAGTTGGCTCTCCCTGACCTCCCACCCCTAAAGGGCGGGTCTTCAGTTGTAACCACTCAGCGTCTATAAATTAAACATAGCTCACAAATGCTGCAGGTGATGACCCCGAATGCTCAGGGCAGGCCCTCGAAAAACTCTCGTTCCTAGCAATATGCGGAGTTGTTTGGAACTTTGCGTCCGAGCCTTGAGAGAGCTGTTGCTCACTAGGGGGGTTCAGCGAGAGATACTTCATATATTCAGGTAATTTTTAAAAATACAGCCAAAAATATTAAAAAAGTATCCTCAATATCAGCGGAACTAGTATTGTTGAGGCCAGCGTGATCACTATCGCGACCAAAGATGCTTTGACGACACCGTAGAGATCACTTATCCTCGCGTCTATACTATCCACCCTACTATCTATGTAAGATCTAAGCTCAGTCACTCTCGTATCTACATAAGATTTCAGCTCGGCCTCTAGTTTCTCCATGCCCTCCTTAGTTGCCCTCCTTAAGGATTCTATGTCCTCTTTGGTCGCCATCCTTAAGGATTCTATGTCCTCTTTAGTTGCCCTCCTCAGGGACTCTATGTCCTCTTTGGTCGCCATCTCCCTAGATATCGCTAGAAGCATTGCCCTCCTGAGCTCCCTATTCCTCAGAACTTCGGGTATGAGCTCCTCAGCTAAAGCTTTCCTCAGCTCCTCATCCTTCCTCAGCTCCTCCAATAGCTGCTTGCCAGTGGACATATCAAGTCAGAGGAGCTCTTACTCTATAAAAAGGTAACTGGGGCCCTTCGGAACTATTGTAAAAGTATGATGGAAGAGCGTACTGATTATTTCCTTTAGGGATGCTCCAGGGCTCCCCGTAGCAAGGCCAATATGAGGAGGGACGCTACAGCCAATGCGATCAATATTGAGTATCCAGAGGAGCTATATTCTGAAGCTCTCTGCCTTTGATCAATTGTCTGAGGGCTCTCAGATGGGCTTGAATTATATAACTCAGTTTCCTTCGGGACTGAAGTTTGTTCGTTCACTTCCTCATGGGTTTTCGAAACCTCCTCGATAGAGGAAGCCTTCGTTGAATTTCCACCTCTTTCAATTGATAGATTCACCTGCTCCTCTGATGAGTTCTTTTTCTCCGTGATCTTCTCTACCATAATTTCGATCTCCTTCTTTATCTCTCCTCTCTTACCCGCGATCTCGTAATGAAGGACGATCTCCTCCCAGACATCCCCCTCCACTATAGGAATTAGGATGAATTGAGCGTTAGCTCTCCCTCTAGAGGGTAGCTTGAGGTACCATACTAGCTCGCCCCTCACCACTCTCTGGTCACCAGTTGTGATGAAAGTAGTACCTAATAGTTTGAAGGCCCTCAGAGGTATCCTAACTTCAGCTGATAAGTTGAGATCGCCTGGATTGCTCACTCTAACCCTCAGGGGGAAGGGCTTCCCTACCCTGAGTTCCCGATTTACATCTAAGGAGAGCTCCGGCTCATAAGATGATGCGATCAGCTTGAAGGAGCTCACGTATTTCGCTAAGCTCGAGTTGAGGAGGGGCTTGAAATCATCTGAAGGTTCCTCTATATCGAAGGATACGATGCAAGAGGATTCTTTCGGAGCCCTGAGGTGAAGGTATCCGCTCGGCCTCTGTACCTTCGAGCCATTCAATAACTGCACAGAATCTAAGCTTAAGAGCCATCCTTCGCATCCTCTCAATGATATAGTGAAGTTCCCGTACATGGATAAGTTCACCTCAGTCTTCACATCCTCATTGAGAAGGGCATAAGTCTCTAGCAAGGAGAGGGGCCTCATAGTAGCATCGTACCTCACTTTAGTTAGGGGATCATCGCTCCTCTCATCGTAAACGATACAGTTGGAGGATAAGCAGGAGATATTAGCTTGAGCCCTCAGAGGATCTCCTAAGTGAGTCTTATTCACTATACCAGTTATATTGAGGACATAGGAGCCATAAGGATCAATAAAACTCCTCAATATTAGCTCCCTACCTTCTAGCTCAAAGCTGCCCCTAACCCAACTCTCATTCATGAGTGGAATGAAGCTATCGGGAAGTCTCAACTTGGAAAGGACATTTAACTTCCTATCGCAATCGCTATTTATCCTCAGGACATAATTGAACCTCTTTCCAGGACTTATAGGGTATGTGGAGCTAGCGTTGAGCTCAGCCCATATCCTGCACATGACCTTGGATATAGGGGCTTCTGTAGGCACTGCATATGTGAGCGATGCGTATTGATACCTGAAGGCCCCGGAGCCGGGAGGGGATTCTAAAGCCCCTCCGGACTCATCGGGATCCAACAGACCGTTCCAGTAGTATATGGAGCTGAGCATCTCCCCTGACACAGAGAATCTATGCGGATTATAATTCCTTACAACGAAATCTGAGAGCTCCTCCTCGACTATCCAGAGCCACTTCGTCACATTATTCAGATCGAAGCCGGGAGGACCGCAGTTCCCAGAATCACAGTAAGCGGTGTAATCAGGCGAGGAATCATCGTTCCTGTATATCTCGACAGTCCCGCTCAATGGGTTCCCGTGAGTATCGTGGAGTTTCACGTGACCGAACCAGATCTTGACAGCGTCTTTAGGGCTGTTGGGCCAGATGAGGTTCTCATTATTCAGGGAATCGAGGGAAGCCCAAGGATTATCTAATATGAGGATGCCATACTGCTTATTCCCCTCTATGAAGTTAAGAGAGAGTCCTGAGCCGCTAGTCGCCGATGATATCACGTCATCAGAGTGAGTCGAGGGGCTCGTCGCCATGAGGCCTGAACCGAAGAAGGGCTCTATCCTGACCCCGCTCCCGTCGTTCTCATATATATTATTACTCTGGGCGAGGCCTGAAGAACCTACCCAATATATCCCATGGAGGGAGTTATCATAAATATTATTTCCAGAAATCTCAAAATTTGTTGCTTTTATTAATATAATTCCCGCCCCTCTATTGCTAGCTATCTCATTATACTCTAGCGAGGTCGAGTCGGGCCCGGGTCCATCCGGCCCAGTGGCGTAAACTGGGAAAGGATAGTGAATATCGGGTGCTGCAGCACTTATGATAGCTATGCCCGCTCCATTTCCTAAATCCCTATTACCTAAATAGGAGCCATCCCTCGCGAATGACCCTACTCTATTGTTCCTCACTATGTTACTATTCGATGGGCCCACTACAGCAATCCCCTCGAAGCGATGACCAGCTATTATGTTGCCGTCAATCACGTTACTAGATGCACTATCTCCGATCCATATACCTATATAGCAGTAATCAAGTGTAGGATCGCATCCGATGAAGTTCCCCTCTATCAAGTTACCATGAGTGCCGCTGCCCCCCAGCAGTAAGTTCTGATAACTGTTGTATGAGATATCGTTTCCATATACGTAGTTACTATTCGGCCCATTTATCAGAGTTATACCGCCCATAGCGTTAGGATGTGGATCCCCTGAATTGTCTAGGCCTATCTTATTGTAAGCTATCGTGCTATCGTGGACGTTGCCCATTAGAAGTATCCCCTCGGCTCCATTCCCATATATGAAATTTCCCGAGGAGGAGTCCGCGATATCCCCTATATTTACGTTCGATAAGTCCCCTCCTGCTATTACGATCCCTTGAAGGATGTTGGAGTACACGTGACTCCCCACTATGTAGATCGTAGTGGAGCCCGAGCCCCCGATGTAAACGCCCCGTGAGTTATCATGCACCCGTAGGCTTGATGCCACCAGCTTAGATTCAGTCAATGAGTTCGGGTAAATGACTAATCCGTAGCTGCAATCTGAGATCTCGATATTATCTAATGAGAGCTGGCCCTGAGGTGATGCTATTATTCCGTGAGTGAAGCTCTCTACCCTTATGTTCTTGACTTCGACGTCAGGATCTATACCGAAGCCGTCCCACGCCGTTATCTGGAGAGCGTAATCGACGCTATTGTCCCCATCTAAAGTGATCCTAGAGTCTCCATCTATTACCAGAGGGCACGTTATCGTAGGTAGAAGTGAATTCAAGCGGATCTCTCCTGAGAGGCTTGGATAGAAGTTTATCAGATCCTTAGCATCCCAGCAATCCGATTGAGCTGCATTTATGGCTTCTCTCAGTGTGCAATCTGAATCGCAACTTCCATCATCGTGATCATCGAGCGTAGTGACAGTATAAGTGTCCGCTCGGACTCCTATAGAGCTCGAAGCTAGGAGTAAAAATGCGAGGAATGAGAGTATTAATACATATCTCATCATCCTGATCCACTCAAGGAAAAATAAAAAGCTTTCCTTCAGAAGAGATTTAACTCTCCTCAGGGTTAAGAGGCCCTCTCATCCTTCAGGGTGAGGTAAGCTATCCCCCTCTCCCTGAATGGCCAGGGTATAGCGCTCTCACAGTTCTCGCTCGATAGCCTGATCATCCCTCTGTATATCTGAGACTCGATCCAGATATCGGGGGCTGACGGATATAGAGCGTAAAAGCTCATGACCTTCCCCCTCACCTTCGCCCCCTTGAGCTCGAACTTCCTCCTCACACTCCAATCGGAGAGCTCCTTCGAGAGCTGATCCAATATATCGGAGAGCTTCTGGTTCAATATAGGTCTGGCATGAATCATCCTCTTCATCTTCGAAATTATAGAGCTTCTGAGCTCCCTATAGCTCTCACTAATCCTCTGAGCTAGTCTGAGGAGGTCCA
>CAZFIJ010000064.1:0-5226 GCA_964519515.1 uncultured Nitrososphaerota archaeon | reverse complement strand
GGCGTTCGAGATAGGTATGAAAGAAGGCGACCTCCCAGTGGCTCCATTCGATTGGGGGGCGACGATAGCGGCTGGAGTAGGGGCTATCTGGGCTTATATAGGGATAGTCTCAGGTGTATTCGTTGGAGGCGAGCTGGAGTCCCCCGGAAGATCTCTATTTGTCGCACAGGTTGCTGGAACGATCTTAATAATGCTCTACTATATAACGCTGCCCTTCCTCGCCTATACAGCTTATATCGTACCTCAGGAGGTGCTCGCTAAGGTACCAGGCGCTCTGGACTACCTCGCTAAGAATAATATACCAGTTGATAGGGTCTACTTCACCGCTCTCTACAACTACCTCATGGTCAAGTTAGGATCTGATGGTGTAGCGAGTCTACTGGGAGTACCATCAACTCACTTACTACCGCCTAGGGTAGTCACTTCCTTCACGATACCGTTAGTGCCTAAGGGCATGGAGTGGCTCCAGATAACGAACGGAGCGTTAGTGGGTATAGTACTCCTGAAGGACATACCTGCCTTCTTCGTAGTCGCTAGCAGGATGATATTCGCTTGGGCTTTCGACAGGTTCTTCCCGGAGATGTTCGCAGCAGTAGATTCGAGGTTCCACACGCCGTACTGGGCTGTCACTCTCACTTTAATAGGAGGCATCTTCGGAGTGGCCCTCACAGCTGGAGGCGATTGGGCTGCAGCTGCTGATACTAGCAACTTGTATCAATTCGCCGTCATGCTAGCTTGCCTCGCTGCTGCTGTGCTGCCCTACTTGAGGAGAGACTTGTATGAGAAGTCGCCTTACAAGTGGGAGATAGCTGGCGTACCTATACTGACGATCCTAGGGCTATGGGGATGGGCCGCTAACTTCTTCTTCTTCTACGTGACGACTCATGAGATATTCTACTACTGGGGAGCTTATTCAACTGACATAGCCCTGCAGCAATCAGCTTGGATGGGTGTAGGAGCACTGATATTCACAGCGTTCATGGTATACAACACGAAACGCGGGATAGACGTGAAGACGATCTACACGGAGATACCGCCGGCGTGACCAATCCGAACCCCCTTCTTTTTAATTATTTTTTACATTTTTTAGCCTTAAGAATAAATAAATTTACGTCTTAGAAAAGTTTATTAGGTTGCGTCCCAATGAGGCGAGGTGCCAGTATGACCGTGAGGGTGTTCTTCGCAGCCGATATTCACGGAAATACTGTAGTTTGGAGGAAGTGGCTCAATGCAGTCAACGTGTATAGAGCGAACGTCATAATCCTAGCGGGGGACCTAACGGGCAAGGCTATAGTCCCTATCTTCGATAAAGGAGACCATTATGAAGCTGAGATAATAGGGAGGAAGTACACTGCTAAGAGCAAGGAGGAGCTTCAGGAACTGATGGATAGGATAGAGAGCTTCTCATATTACTATGTAGTGCTGACCCCTCAACAAGCTCAGGAGATAGCTGCTGATCCGAAGAAGCAGGAGGATTTATTCAAGGAGTTGATGGTCGAGAGGATAAGGAAATGGCTCGATCTACTAATAGAGAAAGTAGATGTGAAGAGCGTCACATCGATAGTGATGCCGGGCAATGATGATGAGCAGTACATAGATGAGACGATAAAGAGCTATGAGGACAGGGGCGTGATATACCCTCTGGATAAGACGGTAGAGCTGAATTACGGTTATCAGATAATAAGTCATGAGTACGTGAATCCAACACCATGGAACACGCCTAGGGAAGCTCCTGAGGACAAACTGGAGAAGATATTGAGGGAGAAGATAGAGAAATCGGGGGTCAAGGACTTCAGTAAGGCTCTCTTCAACTTCCACTGCCCTCCATACGATACTAAGCTCGACCTCGCCCCTAAGCTGGATAAGAATTTGAAGCCAGTTTACGTCGGTGGGAAGCCTGTATTAATTCACGTCGGTTCAAAAGCTGTCAGGAAGTTGATAGAGCAATATCAACCATTGATGGGGCTGCATGGCCATATACATGAGAGTTACGCTAGCGATAAAGTGGGGAAGACTGTCGTGATCAATCCGGGGAGTGAGTACAGCGAGGGCCTCTTGAGGGGCTTCGTGATAGAGCTCGAACCCGATGGTCTCAAGAATTATTGGAAGATAGAGGGTTGATCATGAGCCATGGGGGGATCCACTTCGTTGAGTTAGATCCTGAGGAGTTCGTGAGGGAGTGCAAAGCTATAATAGATAAGTTAGAGGAGCGTGGCATCGTAGCTAGGATATTGGGGGCTATGGCCGTCTATATACACACTGAGAGGGATGCTAGAGCTAGGGAGATACACTCAACTAGGTTCGGGGCGGGCGTCCCTATGTTCACAGATCTAGATCTCATGGCCTACAAGAAACAAGCGAAGAAGCTCAAGGAAGTATTTGAGAAAGAACTCGGGTTCCTGCCGGACAGGATGGTGAACATACTCTTCAGCGATAGGAGGTTGATATACTACCATCCAGAGGGTAAGTTCCATGTAGATGTGTTCTTCAACAAGTTAGAGTTCTGTCACGATGTCGACTTCGGTGAGGAACCCGGGAAGGGGAGGCTTGAGCTCTCGAAATATGCGATAACACCGACTGATGTAGTCTTGGAGAAACTGCAGATTCACGAGATAAACCCGAAGGACTTAGTCGATCTGATAGTCTTATTCTTGACTCATGAGCTAGCGGAAGAGGAGGGAGAGGGGAAGATCAACGCTAAGTACATAGCTAAAGTCTTAGCGGATGATTGGGGCTTTTGGTACGATTCCGTTGAGAATTTGAAGAAAGTAAAGGCATATGCAAATCAGATGGTTAAGGAGGGGAGGCTGAGGGAGGAGGAAATGGAGAAAGTAATTAGGCAAGTCGATCTACTGCTCAAGATAATAGAGGAGGAACCCAAGTCGAAGAACTGGATGAAGAGAGCGAAGGAAGGCACGAACAAGAAATGGTGGAGGGATGTGGAGGAAATAGTTAGATAAATTAATTACTCAGTTTACTCCATTCCAGAGCGTGCTTTTTCTAATAAACTGGCGAACTAATATGTCACTCTCTTTAATATCTCAACGGCACGTTATAGAAAAACTTTAGACGAAAAGTATTTAAAGTATCGGACTCGCTTTCTGCAGGTGCCTATATATGAGTCAGAAGGCGCCGAAAATCCTTTTGTATTATGTGGGGCTCTTCCTCATAATAGCGGGAGTGATAGCGATCCTAGGGCAGCTATATAACATTTACGTACTCCCTCCAAAGAAACAGATCTCCCTAGACCTCTTCAACTACACTATTATCGCTCTACTCGTGCTAGGGATAATCTTCACTGTTTGGGGGAAGCTCAAGGGAGGTTGATCTTATGAGTGAGTTCGTCGCCGAGAGGAGGGCTCCTGTCTCTTGGATAGCCCTCTATTCAGCATTATTGGGGGCTACTAGCATAGTCCCGATATTCCCTTACGTCGGAGGAGGAGGTTATTGGCCTCTCTCACTTCCACTAGCAGCGATAGCTCCTTTCATATTAGGCCTACCAGCGGCAACGCTCAGCGCTTTCATAGGCGGTCTCATAGGCTGGGTCCTCTCACCAGCAGCGTACCCTCTGGGCATAATCGATGTCATATTGACGGGCACGATGCCGGCTATAGCAGTTGGTTTAACGATGAACGCTAACAAGATGAAGTACTACATAGTATTGATGATATTATACGTGAGTCAGGCCATAACAATAAACTTAGTGCCTTATTACATCCCGGGACCCGCTGGTGGTTTCGATGCAGCTCCTCAACCCCTCTACTTCTCCCTATTCCTGCCCACTTGGTTGCCTTGGATAATCGTGCTCCTGACTCCCGTAGGGTTCAGGACCCTGCCTAGATTGATAAGGGAAGCTACTGGGGCGAAGAGGTTCATCGCGATGTACTTCACGATATTGATAGGTATGTTCCTATGGTGGATGCCTTGGGAATACCCGTATTGGTACGTCTATAAGTATCCCGTGTCCTTAACGATAGCTACAGTCAGCGTATACTTGATATGGATCCCCGTCTTCTGCGTGATAATAACTATAATAGCGATACCGATAATAGAAGGGCTGAAGAGGAGCGGGCTGCCTAAGGTGGCTGGGGCGATATGGTAGGAGGAGCCTTTTCATGCCTGGAAGAGTCATTGAGCTCGAAGACGTCACTTTCACATACCCAGATGGCACTGTTGCCCTCAAAAATATCTCTTTTTTTGTTGAGGAAGGGGAAGCTGTCGCTGTAGTTGGTGAGAATGGAGCAGGTAAGACTACCCTATGCTACTTATTATCTGGAGTGATACCGCACATATACGGGGGGACGATAAAGGGAAAGGTGAGCGTCGCTGGAATTCAGCCTAAGGATTCTTCGATGAGAGATCTCTCTAGGCAGGTTTCTATAGTACTTCAGGACCCGGATTCTCAGATATTCTCCCCCACTGTCTTCATGGAGGTAGCCTTCGGCCCCAGCAATCTGGGGTTGAGCAAGGAGGAGATATTAGCTAATGTGAAATGGGCTCTAGAAGTCACTGGTTTAAGTGGCCTGGAGGAGAGGTCCCCAGACGAGCTATCTGGGGGACAGAAGCAGAGGCTCGTCTTAGCTTCAGCTCTAGCGATGAGATCTAGGGTCCTGGTATTGGATGAGCCCACATCTCAGCTCGATCCCGTGGGCGTCAGGGAGGTCATGGCTACTCTCAAGGAACTGAAGAGGAGGGGTGTCACTATGGTGATAACTACCCATCAGACTGAGGAGATAGCTGAGATAGCTGATAAAGTCATCGTACTTAAGGATGGAAACCTGTTGGCGATTGGAAGCCCTAAGGAGATATTCTCTGATGTCGAATTGATGGAGAGAGCTGGAGTAAAGGCGCCTGATGTCGCTATCTTGACATATGAACTCGCGAAGAGAGGATTGAACACAGAAGAAGTTCCGATAAACGAGTTAGAGGCAAATGAGATGTTATCTAAGTTCATAAAGGATGGAAAGATCAGGGTCTCAGGTGAGCTGAGCTTCGAGCAGAGGAGGAATGAGAGAGCGATAATAGAGGTGAGGGATCTGACTTTCGAGTATCCGGGGAGGGTCAGGGCTTTGGATAACGTGAGCCTGACTGTATACGAGGGGGACTTCCTGGGGGTGATAGGGATGAACGGATCGGGGAAATCCACTTTAGTCAAGACTATGATAGGGATGCTCCAACATCAGCATGGAAAAACGCTAACCAGGGGAGAGGATATCCATAAGTACG
>CAZFIJ010000063.1:0-13120 GCA_964519515.1 uncultured Nitrososphaerota archaeon | reverse complement strand
GGAATTAAGGTGCTCTCATTATCCCCTGAGGCATCTCACTCTCTCAAAATACCTTTTATCTTGGAGGCAGCTCGTGAGCTCCCGCTCAAGCTTGAGTACGAAGGACCCGTCCATATCCCCTGCTTGCTCTTGGATAGGAGCGAGAGGATATTAGAAGGCCTCAAGATAATCGGTACTAAAATAAGCGGTGTGATCAAGGACTCTTGTCTGAAGCAGAGTGTCCCAGATGCCCTCATCTTATGCCCTAGGGCTTCTACGGGCAAGCGCCTTTACGATCTCTTGGAAGTCAGGACCCTATAGGCGCTCTCTCCCCATTGAGCTCTACTTCGCACCTTCCCCTGAGTGAGATTATCGCTATCTCCCCCTTAGTGGGCTCGATGTTCCTCAAGTTCAGCTTGATCCCCCCGCAGATGAGACTAGCATTCCCCCTCCAGGTCGCAGCATAGACGCCATCGAATATCTCGTATATCCTGAAGCCGTTCTTCAGTAAGATCCAATCATCTATAATACCTCTCGTATATATGACTTGAGGAGGTCCCATCTCCGATCTGAGACACTCATCCGGCCTTATGCTCATGTTAAGTACCTTGATCTCAGCTCCCCTAGGGAACTTGATGAGGAGAGCGACTGTCTGTATGAAAACAGTATAATTCCTCTTGAATGCAGTCACATTAGTGCTGAGTATTACCTTACCATCCCTCAATATCTGTAAGGGGAGGCTCATCTCGAGCTCATCATCCGTAGGTAAGTATATCCTGTACCTAACTAAGGAGTAGCAGGACCCCTCGCAGGAGAGGAGGGCTGACTCGAGGTAATGATAAGTTGAGTTGACCATACAAAGCCTGGATGAGACTTCATCCAGATCCGGCCATAGGATCCTCAGCTCCTTAACTGAAGCTTCCTCACTCATCCTGTATAGATAGAAGGAGGAGAGGAGAGCTAGGAGTATTATCGAGGCTAGTGCTATGGGCTTCCAATTCATCGCATCATCCCCACTGTAAAAAATATAAAAAGGAACCGGAAGTCGGAAGAGGTGGGATCATGCAAGGTGGTTCACTTTGGCGGTGAGGAGGAGTTCAAGGTAACGCCTTGGGAAGTCGAGGGGATCGTCGACTACGATAAGCTCATATTGGAGTTCGGGACCAAGCCTCTGACGGAAGATCTAATAGAGAAGACGAGAGAGCTCACTAAAAGTGAGCTTCCGATATTCCTGAGGAGGAAGTTCTTCTTCTCGCACAGAGATTATGACTTAGCCCTCAAGGATTACGAGGAGGGGAGGGGCTTCTTCTTGTACACGGGGAGGGGTCCCTCCGGACCTATGCACATAGGTCACATAATACCCTTCTACATGACCGCTTGGTTCCAGGAGAAGTTCGGTGTGAACCTCTACATCCAAGTCACGGATGATGAGAAGTTCATAATACATCCTGAATTTGAGTTCGAGGACACGAAGAGGTGGGCGATCCAGAACATATTCGATATAGCTGCTGTGGGCTTCGATCCCGAGAGGACTTTCATATTCCAGAACAGCGAGTACACGAAGATATATGAGATAGCTATCCCAATCTCAAAGAAAATTACATTCTCAACTGCGAGAGCGGTCTTCGGTTTCAATGAGAGCAGTAAGATAGGTATAATATTCTATCCAGCTATCCAAGCTGCGCCGACTTTCTTCGAGAGGAGGAGGTGCTTGATACCAGCAGCTATAGATCAAGACCCATATTGGAGGATCCAGAGGGATATAGCTGAGAGCTTAGGTTACTTCAAGACAGCAGCTATACATGGGAAGTTCTTCCCGCCTCTAACCGGTATCTCCGGTAAGATGAGCGCTAGCATGCCGGAGACAGCTGTCTACTTGACGGATGATCCTGAGACCGTTAGGAGCAAGATATGGAAGTATGCGTTAACTGGAGGCCAAGCGACAGCTCAGGAACAGAGGATCAAGGGGGGGAACCCGGAAGTTTGCGTCGTATTCAAGTGGCTCGAGATATTCTTCGAGCCTGATGATCGGAAGCTCAGGGAGAGGTACGAGGATTGCAGATCTGGAGCTATACTCTGCGGGGAGTGCAAAGATTACCTCATATCGAAGGTCCAAGCATTCCTGAAGGAGCATTCTGAGAGGAGGAAAGTCGTTGAGCCGATCGTGGAGAAGATGAAGTACACTGGAAAGCTAGCGAGAGAGATGTGGGACCTCCACATACCGGAGGCCTTAAAAAGGTAAAAGTCCTAGCTTTTCTCACTCAGTTTGAGTTTCTATTTCTCTCCATTCAATACGAGGGATGTTAATCAGATCCCCTGAGTACTGATTCATGAGCCTTGTGAAGTAAGAGGAGTATTGATGCGATGGATTTCATGTCCTTAACACTATTAAGATCGCTTAAGTATTCCTCAGGCTTCATCAAGACCTTCTCCAGGAACTCCCCTCTCTCAGGGTGCGGGATCCCGGGCTTCAACCCCTTAGCTATGAATATGTGCATTAGCTCATCACTATACCCCGGGGAGACGAAAGCGGATGCGATTCTCTCGATGTATTGGGCTCTATATCCAGTTTCCTCCTCAAGTTCCCTTATAGCGGCTTCCCTCAGATCCTCGTTATCTTCGACCCTCCCAGCGGGGAGCTCTATGATCCAGGACGCTATCGCAGCTCTATACTGCTTCAAGAATACGACCCTTCCATCATCTAGTAGAGGAATTATGACTACTGAGCTCCCGAAGGAGACGAGATCCTTCTCTATCTCATCCTTCCCTCTCACTAAAACCCTCTTGAAGAGCTTGACTCTCTTACCGGAGCAGAGGAGTTCGTCCCTCAGTATCTTTGGCTCCTCGGGATGCATAAGAGAGGGTCTGACGCACCTTTTTAATACTCCCGCTCTGGCTCAACCCCCTCCTAAGGGAGGGAAGAGGGAGAACTCATCCCCATCCCTTAATGCATCCTCCATCCCCGGCCACTCCCCCCTTCTCACTAAGATGTAACTCCTCGATCCTACCTTCCTATTGATCAATCTCCCTCTGAATCCCTCGAACCTCTCCTCCATCGCTCTGAGGAGATCTAGGACAGTCGATCCCTCTGGCATCTCGAAAATAGCATGATCAGTCCCAGCTATGTCCTTGTAGAAAGCGTGAAACTTGACCTTCACCCTCATCGCACATCGAAGTAATGTAAACTTAAAAGGTTTTCAGTGATCACTTATATCGGTTACCTCGGCCCCTTGATACTCCACTATCCTCTCCGGGGAGATCTCAATCAGTTTCCTCTTAGATCCCCCTCCCCCATAGACTACGCTCTTCTCCATCACTTTCCTATCGACTAAAGTCCTCAGAGGGATCCCCACAGGGGGGACTTCCCCTATCTCGAATCCCGTCAATTCCTTGACTTCTCTAGGCTTCGCTAACCTTCCCTTCAACTTACTCAAGTCTAATCTAGATTTTCCATCTAAGATCGCTAGTAAAGGACCGTCCTCAGTTATTATCACTAAGCTCTTTATTATCTGGCCCTCATCAACCCCCAGTTCTCTCGCAGCTTGCTCGACTGTCACTACTTCATTCCTCACTTCGATGACCTTGCCGCCCAACTTCCTGACTATATCCTCTACGCTCATCTCCCCAAGACCCTTATCTCCCTAGCCTTGAGCCTCAATGAGTAGATGTAGCCTCCCAATATCTCCTCCGGCCTCAAGTACTCTAACTCATCGTTGAACCCTCCTCCGACCTCCAAAGACCCTTCGCCAGAGAGCACCTTTCCGTAAGTTATCTCTGGGACGAACTCAACGAATTCATCCAATTCGATGGGCTTCAGATACCTCCTCAGGAGCCAACTCCCGAATCCCTCGAAAGGTAACCTTTCCTCCCTTTTCGAAGGCTCGACTGTGACCCTGAATAAGTTGTAGCCGGATCTATAAGCGACTCCCCCATATTTCTTCGCTTCGAAGAGATCGTGAAACCTAGTCATCTCTATTTGCGCCATCTTCTTAGGGAAACCGAATACTATCCCCCTCAAGAGGGAGACATCATTATCTACGTACATGAAGGGGCAGAAAGCATAGATCTTGCCCTTGAATTCGACCTTAACGAATACAGCTGCTTCCTTATACTGAAGTAAGCCTGGAGATAGATAGTTCATCTCCTCAGAGCTTGGGGAGAACGATATTATATCTGAAACGTAGAACCAGAGATCTCCCAAGGGTTTCAAACCATCCGGCAGGACTTTCTCTATTCTAGAAGCATCCCCTCTCGCGTGGACTGCTACAGCGTCCATAACGTAAGTCCAGGGGCCATCGGGAACTAGAGCAGACCTCCCTGAGGGAGTGAGCGGGCCGCTCCAAGGCATGAGTCTCATTACCCTATCAATTAAAAAAAGATTACTCCTTGATATAAGGCCTACCTAAGTCCCTCGGAGCCCTTCCCCTCCTGAAGAAGAAGCTCACTATTATCAGGACCCCTAAGTAAGGTATTATCCTGAAGACGTAAGAGAGGGAGGTTAAGTTCAAGCCCGGATTGATCAACTGGATCTTCACAGGTAGATATAGGGAGATAGCATCGAAGAAGCCGAAGATGAAGCTACCAGCTATAGATAGAGCTGGATTCCATCCGCTCAATGCTACTATAGCTAGAGCTATGAACCCCCTTCCCGCTGAGATGTGCCTAGTGAACTGGCCTATCCACCCCACTACTATGTAAGCCCCACCTATCCCCGTCAGCGTGGCCCCTAGTACTGTAGCGAGGAACCTCATCCTGAGGACGTTCACTCCCATCGCCTCTGCAGCTCTAGGATCCTCACCGCAAGCCCTCAACCTGAGGCCTGATGATGTCCTGAAGAGCCAGAACCAGCATGTTATCGCTATAATCAGGGCTATGGGAAGCAAGGGGGAGATGTAGAGAGGGGCTCCGAAGAAGGGGATCTTCGATACCATGGGCGAGGCTCCATGATGACCCCAAGTGTTTATCAGACCCAATATGCTTATCCCATACGCGAAAGTATTGAAGCCGACGCCAGCAATTATCTGATCTCCCCTCAAATAGACGCTTATGAATCCGTGGAGCAAGCCCGCTGAGAGACCGGAGAGAGCACCAGCCAACAAGCCTAAGTAAGGATCGTTCGTGCTGAAGGTCACGAGGGAGGAGATGAAAGCTGAGAGTATGAGTATCCCCTCGAGCCCTATGTTGACTACTCCGCTCCTCTCAGTCACTATCTCACCGACGCTAGCTAGGAGGAGGGGTATCATCGCGACTAGAGCTTGAGAAGTCAAGCTTATGATGTCCTCTATCATCTCCTCACCCTCAAAATCCTCACTATATAGGGAGCTGAGAGCACTATCACTATCATCCCTATTAGGGTATCAGCGAGCTCCGTAGGGACTCTAGCCCTCAATTCAGCAGCTTCCCCTCCTATTAGGAGCATTGAGAGGAATATAGATGAAAATATTATGCCTATAGGGTTGTTCCTACCTAAGAGGCCAGCCCCTATCCCCGCGAAGCCCATCCCGTAGAGCCCGGACATCGTCGAATCTATAGTATGAGTATGCCCTAAGATGAGGAGGGAACCGCCTAAACCACTCATAGCCCCTCCGATGATCATAGATATGATTATGGAACTCTCCGGATCGAAGCCAGCGTACCTAGCTGCCTTCGGCGATATACCGACGACTCTCATCCTATAGCCTAGAGCTGAGTGATACATGAGGAAGTACATAGCTAGAGAGGTGAGCACTGCTATCGGGAAGATCATCGGTATCGAGACTGATTGTATCGTCAAGTACTCTATCCTAGCGTTCTTAGGGACTGAGACAGATTGGTACGGCATGAGGGGATCGAAGAGGTAAGTGGATATGAGGTAGAGGAGCGAGAAGTAGATCATCCAATTGAACATTATCGAAGTGACCACTTCGTTGACACCTCTCTTCACCTTTATCACAGCTATTAGAGCCGAGAGAAGGCCCCCAGCGGCCATACCTGTGATTGTAGAGAGTAAAGAGTTACCAGTAGTATATGCGATTATGAGAGAGGCTAGGGCCCCTAAATAGAACTGCCCCTCCCCTCCTATATTGAAGACACCGACTGAAGACGGTATTGAGAAAGCTAGAGCTGTGAGGATCAAGGGAGTGCTCCTCATCATTAAGTAAGTGGGGTTACTGAGGCCCTCCCTTATTACTATCGAGAACACTCTAGTGGCATCGTATCCCATTAAAATGAGCATGATATATCCGATGAGGAAGCTCAGGATTATAGAGAGAGATACCTCGAGCACTATCTTACGCATTCACACCACCCATGAGTAAGCCCAACCTCTCGAGAGTGAGATCCTCATTCCTCCCAATTCCCACGAACTTCCCCTCATAAATAACAGCTATCCTATCGCATAACTCGAATATCTCATCTAGATCACTCGATATCAATATGATGGATCTCCCCTCCTCCCTGAACTTGAGTAGAGTACTCCTTATGAACTCCGTAGCTGCTACATCCAGCCCCTGAGTGGGTTCACTCACTATCAGGACTTTAGGAGCTTTAATTATCTCCCTCCCAACTAGCAGCCTCTGTTGATTACCACCGCTCAGGTACTTGACTTGACTCCTCAACGAGCCCACGATATTGAACCTCTCGATCACCTCTCTAGCTCTATCCGAAGCTAGGGGCCAGATTATCCTACCTCCCCTCCCTAGGAAGTCCCTCAGACTAGTGAGGATAGAGTTCTCCATCAAGTTCATCTCGAGCACTAAGCCCACAGCTCTAGAATCAGGGATGTACGCTAAGCCCTCTCTATACCTCGCTTCAGCTGGCAGGTCAGTTATATCCCGACCATCCATGATTATCCTCCCTCTCTCCGCTCTCCTTACCCCAGCTAGAGCTTCAGCTAGCTCTAACTGTCCGTTCCCTTGGACACCAGCTATCCCGAGTATCTCCCCCTCATGGAGTTCGAAGGGCACTCCCTTAACTGCATTTAGCCCTCTATCATCCCTCACCCATAGGTCCTCGACCCTCATAACCTCCCTACCCGGGGAGGAAACGCTCCTCTTAGTCGGAACGATCCCCCTGCCGACCATCATAATTGCTAGCTCTTCCTCACTCACTGAGGGGGTCTCGTAAGTACCCACTCTCTCCCCCTTCCTCAAGATAGTCACTCTATCCGTTATCTCCTTCACTTCCTTCAGCTTGTGAGTTATGAATATTATCGTGATCCCGTCTTCCTTAAGCTCTCTGAGGATCCTGAAGAGCTCCCTGCTCTCAATCGGAGTTAAGACGGATGTAGGTTCATCGAATATTATCAGTTTAGGCTTAGATAGGAGGACCTTTATTATCTCCACTCTCTGCTGCACTCCCACCGCTAGATCCTCTACATTCGCTTCGAGGGGGACCCTGAACTTGAGCCTCTCCATCATCTCCTCAGCTCTCCTCCTCACTTCCTCGATCCCTACCCCCCTCTGGAAGGAGCTTAGGTAGAGGTAGAAGTTCTCAATGACGCTAATCGTAGGCACAAGGGAGAACTTCTGATAGACCATACTTATACCACTCCTCATCGAGTCCCAAGGCCCCTTGAATGAAACCGCTTTCCCTGAGAAGATTATCTCCCCACTCGTTTGCTTTATCTCCCCATAAAGGATCCTCATGAGCGTAGTTTTCCCAGCTCCGTTCTCCCCCAGGAGGCCGTGGATCTCGCCCTCCGAGACCTCGAAGTCCACTCCCTTGAGGGCTACTACGCCATCTGGATATACTTTAGTTATCCCCCTCATTTCCACTAATTTCAATCATGACACCTCCAAGACCCGCTGGACCTTCGAACTGAGCTCCAATTTACCTGAAGCTAAGAGCCCCATATCTCATGAAGGAAGCGATAATATAAAAAACTGAGGGGGGATTTAGCCCTTCTCCAAGGCGGCATCCAGATTCCCAGCGAGTAGCTCCTTGATTATGGAATCATATTCATCGTGGTTAGCCGGCATCTTGAACTTTATCTCTCCCTTCATTATCTTCTCCTTCAGCTCATCCGCTATCCTCTGTGCATCTTCAGGTATGTAAGCCTTCCTCTGTTGATCCACTATCTTGACGACATCTTCAGGTGTCATATCTTTCAATTGCTTCGCCTCATAAGCGAGAGTAGCGAACTCCTTCACACCATCGAGATCCCATACTCCGACTCCTCCCTCCTTGAGCCCTAGAGTCTTTATACCTCCCTCCCAAGTCCCCTTGACTACCATCTCTATAGCAGTATAGACAGCGACATCCACTCTCTTAGCTCCACTCAACGGTATATCCTTCGGGGATATCCATTCCTGACTAGCATCCTGGCCTATAGCTAGGGCTGCGATCCTCCCCTGCCTGGAGTTCCACTCCTTAACTGCGTTGAACATACCGACGTGCGTTAAGCCAGCTAGACCATAGAGGACCTTGACGTCCTGCTGGAGCAGGGTCATAGCAGCATTGTAACCCGCTTGAGTATCCGTGAAGGTCCCCGTGTACTGCCAGACGAAATCCATCTTCTGTCCTGTGGCCTTCTCATAGTACTTGACCCCATAGAGGTAGCCTACGTGGAACTTCCAGAGGGGAGGGATGTCCATGCCAGCTACAGCGCCTACTTTATTTCCTCCTAGGGATTTAGCCATCCCTGAGGCCAATACTCCGACGATAGCCGCGCATTCCTGCTCCCTGAACAATATGTCTAACTCATTCTTCCTCACGATTCCAGTCGTAGCATCTATCAAGGCGAACTTCTGATCCGGGAATTTATCTGCTGTTTTGTTGAGGGCATCAGTCCATAGGAATCCCACTAAGACTAGGAGATCGTACTCACCCCTCTTACTCAGGTCCTCAAGCAATGGGACCATATCTGCGAGAGATTTAGGTGTGAGAGTCTCTATTTGTATACCGAAATCCTTCTCAGCTTTCGTAGCTCCTAAATAAGCCATATCGTTGAAGCTGAGATCTCCCCTCCCTCCTACATCGAAGAGTATAGCGACTTTCTTAGCAGCCGTCGGTTGAGTCGGTGGGATGATGAGGAAGTAAGCTGCTATCGCAGCTACTACTATAGATCAAGATAAGGAGAGCTGCCCCCAATTTACTCAAACCATCTCTCCTCATAAGGGGCACCTCTATCATATCAGCGTGAGAGCTTAAAAGCTTGGGGATGGGCATCAACTCCGTATGAGGGCTTTAGTACTCCACGCTCCGAAGGACTTGAGGCTCGAAGATGTTGATGAGAGGAGCCCGGGGAATGGATGGGTCAAAGTGAGGATCAAGAGAGTCGGTATATGCGGTACTGATAAATCGATTTACTTAGGCGATTACGCAGCGAGGAAACTCCCCATAATATTGGGGCACGAGATCTCAGGTGAGGTCGTTGAAGTGGGGGAGGGTGTTGATGAGAGGATGATAGGGAAGAGAGTGACTAGTGAGATCAATTTGAACTGTGGAGAATGCTCCTTCTGTAAAAGAGGGTTGAGGGAGCATTGCTTGAGGAGGGAGGCATTAGGGATAACTCTAGATGGTGGGATGGCTGATTACATGCTGACTAGAGCGGACCTCCTCCACTCTATAGGTGATCTGAGCTGGCTCCAGGGGGCTTTCATCGAACCATTAGCAGCCGCGTTGAAGCCCTTCTACTTAATGCCCCCTCCTCCATCATCTAGCATAGCTATAGTAGGCCTCGGTACTATAGGCCTCCTCTCCGTACAGGTATCGTCTCTCTTCGCCCCTAAGAGGCTCATAGCTATCTCGAGGAGGAGGAGCAGGAAATCTGAGTTAGCTGAACTCTTTGGGGCTGAATCAATGACTATTGAGGAGACTTTGAACTTAAAGGGGGAGTTCGACATCGTTATAGAGGCATCAGGATCCCCTGATGGTCTTGAAATAGCTCTGAACCTCACGAGGCCCAGAGGCACGATATTCGCTAAATCTACGCACGGTAAAGAGGTCTCATTCGATTACACGCGAGCTGTCGTCAACGAGATAACTATACTGGGGAGTAGATGCGGCCCCTTCGATGCAGCTATAGGACTACTCGAGAGGGGGAAGGTGAGAGTGGATGAGTTAGTCACATCCGTCTACAAACTAGATGATGGGATAGAGGCCTTCAAAAAGTCATTCGATCCTGATGAACTGAAAGTCCAGCTAGAGCCCTGAGTTCAATAGAGGAAAACGTGATTTATCCCTCTGAGACTCTCAGATAGAGAGGTCTTGATCTTCCTATAGTAGATACTGAGATCCCCCTGGCTCATATCCCCGATCCTCACGCCGGGCTTCTCTCTGAATTTATCGAAGTAAATGAGATCTGAGAGATCCTTTACCTCCCTCACTAAAGCTATTATGTCTTCTAAAGCTGTCCCAGGTATTATAGGTCCTATGAACGTGAAAGTCCTTATTCCAGTTTCCTTGAGCTTTTGAAGAGTGTAGATCCTGTCCTTTACGCTCGGAGCTCCGGGCTCTAAGAACTCCCTCAGCTCATCATCCAAAGTGATTATCGTGAGGCCCACGTTAATATCGCTAAACCCACTCACGATATCTAGATCCCTCAGAACTAGATTTGACTTAGTCTGTATTATTACGGGCCAATCTTCCTCAAATAAGAGCTTCAGCACCCCCCTAGTTATAGAGAAAGATGATTCAACTGGCTGATAAGCATCAGTGAGCGAGGATATGTAAACTACCCCTCTAGCCTTCCTCACGAGCTCCCTCTCGAGTAGCTCGACAGCATTCAGTTTAGCGTAAACGTAGCTCCCCCAAGCGCCTGAATAACCCATCTTCCTCGTGTAATATTGAGCGTAACAGTAGGAACATGCGTGTCTGCAGCCTATGTAAGGATTCAAGCAGTAGTCTCCGATAGAGCTCTTATTCAGTATACTCTTAGCCTTTATCCCTGCCATCACGATTTTATACTTCAGGTTCACAAAAAACTTAACCCATGAAGAAACTGAAGATATTATCGAGTGACTTCAAGGTAAGGGAGATAAGAGATCTAGAGCTGATATCTGAGGGATTACCTGAACATTCTCTCGATTTAAAGGAGATATCCGGTTCCTCACCTCCTGAGATCTTCGTGGGGAGGTCCGGATACCCTAAGGTATATGCCGGTCCCCTCATACCGCCCTTCCATGGGGATTCCAGGCATTTAGCGATGCCAGAAACTTGGTTCGGGAAGGGGCTAGATGAGATAATAGGGATGAGGATCCAGTTAGTGAGGGGGAAGGTGAAAGTAGATGTCGAGAGGGCCCAAAGTAGACTAGTCGAGGAAATGAGAGAAGCTATGCTCTCAGAGAACTCCGTTCAAACTGAAGCTAAGCTGAAAAATAAGCCGAGAGGCTACCTCTTCTCAGAGGATTCGCAGCCCTTCGGACCCTCAGCCTTCCTGGAGGAGCTGAGGATGGAGCCAGGCAGAGCTGATCCTAGGATAGAGAGGCTCTACTATGATAGGGATGCTTCTGCATCCGAAGCAATTGAGGAACTCTACTCATCGGGGCTCCCGGTCTCTAGGATACAGCAGAGCTTGAGCGCTGGACTCTTAGGCAGGAGGAGGAAGTTCGTCCCCACTAGATGGGCGATAACAGCTGTTGATGATCAGTTATCGAGGCATCTAATCGATAGGATAAGGGATCTACAGGAGATAGGGGAATATAGGTTATACTTGGGGGAGTACTTGAACAATAGATGGGCTATATTGATGATGCCGGGTCCATGGAGTTACGAATCGATAGAAGCCTGGTTCCCAGGCATAATCACGGATTCCCTAGCTATAGCGGGTGACTTCGAGCCCTTCTGGGGTAGGCATGAGTACGCTAGCATGGGAGGTTGTTACTACGCCGGCAGGCTAGCTGTCTCAGAGGAGCTCCTGAGGATAGGGAGGCAAGCATCCGTCCTAATACTCAGGGAAGCTTACCCAGGCTACATACCGGTAGGCGTGTGGAACGTGAGGGAGAGCGTCAGGAACATCCTGAGGGGAAGGCCCGAGATCTTATCTAGCTTAGATGAATGCCTCAAAATAGTTAGAGGTTGGCTCTCCCTCCCGATCAAATTATGGATGAATAATTCGAGGCTCCTTAAGACGAAAGCTCATCAAATGAGCTTAGAGAGATTCCTGCTTTAGATTTTTAAATGATCACATCAATCTCAAGAGGATCCGGAATGGATGAGTGCGCGTTATGCGGGAGGGGGGGTGTGAGCTTACTTTGGGCTCGTCACAAGGAGAGAGGAGGTATCTGGATCTGTGCTGAGTGTTGGAAGAAATTATATGAGGATAATATGTTAGTTTACGGCTCTGGAGAGTCAGGATGTTCCTGCTGATTATTTCATTTGAGATACCTTACCCTTAGGAAGCTTCAAGGACCCTACTGCGAGTGGTATCATTAATAAAGAAGCTAATGAGAAGAGGAAGGGAGCTGAGAACCCATAAATCAATCCGCCGATAGCGGACATAGTTCCGGAGAGGCTCCCCTCTATGAGCCCATTTATAGCGTTAACTTTGCCCCTCACTCCCTCACTAGTTAAATCGATGAGTAAAGCTTGTGTCGCAGGCGATGATGAGAAGATAACGTTTACAATTAGAGCTAAAGTGAAAGTGAGAGGGTCCTTAGCTAGGGAAATGAGGAGAAGCCCTATGCAAGCTGAGAGATAGCCGAGAGCCATCATGAAGTTCCTACCGATCCTATCGGAGAGGTATCCTGAGATGAGTAGGGAGATCGTCGATATAACTGCCATCAACGTGGATAGCAATCCCCAGAGTTCGAGGGAGAGGCCTAAGTACTTCACAGCGTAGACCTGAAGGTAGGGGTAAGCCATACTGTACACCCCCATGACAGATGAGCTTATCAATATGAGCTTCCCCAAATCCCCTCTCATGGATCTCAAGGCATCCCTATACTCCTTGATAGCGTGTCCCAAGCTTAACTCTGTTCTCGAGCTGTAAGTCTCTGAGAGGAGGAGCCTCATCATCCCAGATAGCAGAGTCGATAGGAAGACTAAGAGGAAGAGGACCCTCATCCCCCTCTCCAACCCTTGGGAGGATACCACTAAAGTAGCTAGAGGTGGGCCAGCTAGTCCTAGGAGTTGTGAGGGGGCGTTCATGAGGGAGACGCCCGAGCCCCTCCTCTCGCTCGGGAGTATATCGCCCACTAAAGCCATGAGGGCCGGTTGGTAC
>CAZFIJ010000062.1:0-3509 GCA_964519515.1 uncultured Nitrososphaerota archaeon | reverse complement strand
TCCAGAGTATAGAGTCCTCGATCTCAGGGCAGAAATGCCTTATAGATAGCGGCCTCCCCTTGAGAAAATCTAAGGTCAAGTGGAGTAAGCGATCGAGCCTCAGCTCCCAGTGGGAGCTCATGCTTCAGCCACCCATCGGTACTAAAACTAGAGCTACACCGGGAGACTCCATATAAGCTTTGAGTTCCCTCATCCCCTTAATTATGAATGTATTTGCTGCTCTATAAGTTCCGAACCTATCGTTACCAGCTATTATCACGATGTACTTCCCCCATGCTCTCTTTATGAAATAATAAGCGTAACCCCTCCTCTCCAGATTAGCTTTCTCCTCACCCGAGAGTAGAGGGGCTACGAGCTCACTCACGCCTATAGCTCTATGGCCCCCTAGCACTATGAGGAACTGGCAGTAATTTAAGGCATCCGCTAACATCTCTGGTGGGAATATCTCAACCTCGAAGCCCATCGCAGTTAGTGAGGACTTTAGCTTCTCAGCAGTCGGCATATCGATACTATTTGAGATTATCGCCACCGGTCCGGTGAGCTCGATCGAGGAAACTGGGTATAAGCTCAGGATCATTAGCGAGATCATGAAGCAAGCGAAGTACCTCAGCATCTCGCTTCAATGACGGGAGCCAAATAAATAGTTATCGTTAAATTACAAATCCACCCGAACTAGAGCTCGAGGGACCGGAAAGCTTATTATAGAGTGTTGCAACTAAGCTCGAGCCGATGATGACAATTCCTTTAACCCCTCGATGGGGTGAGACGGGCGGTCTGATGGCTCAAGTCTCAGGAGCTATTATCTTCCTGGATTAAAAATTAGGAGGGGCCAATTGCCTCATTTAACATCAAGGCTAGGGATTTCCCGAAGAAGACCTCCAAGAAGACCCCTATGATCGCTCCTCCCACCAGAGGTATCACAAAACCTATAGCTGTAGCGATCAGTGAGAGCACGAACATTATTATCAACCATAAGATATAGCTTCCAAGACCGACCCTCTGGATCAGCTGCCAATTTTCGCCGAATGCGAATATCTTAGAGAAGTTCCCCGTCCTTATCATATTCCCTATTGCCATAACTCCAAATATCGCGAAGATGAAAGCGAGGATCAGTGCTACTATCAAGAGGCTACTGGATAGCATTAAGGCTGGCGAAAACATTGAAGTAGGTGAGTAGAATGCATATCCGTAGAGGGGAAATGCTCCAACAATAAAGACTATTATTGGAATTATCATGTAGATTATCATAGCGATCACTACCAGGAGCCCATCAATGAATAACTTTCCGTAGTCAGAGAGTTTAGGTGGCTCCTCAGGGTTTTCCCTGACTATCTTCGCGAAATAACCTGTGACGATTAAATTGACGATCGGTAT
Source organism: uncultured Nitrososphaerota archaeon (assembly GCA_964519515.1). Lineage (GTDB taxonomy): Archaea > Korarchaeota > Korarchaeia > Korarchaeales > Korarchaeaceae > Korarchaeum. The sequence continues at coordinate 2,135 of CAZFIJ010000062.1, read as the reverse complement.
TATCCCTAGAACGATGAGGATTATCAGATTCCCCACATCACTAAACAGTTTACCGACGAAGGAGGCCGATCTATTGAGATTATCCGACAGATCCATGCGAACCCCCTGTCCTCTATCCCTATTCTTTATTAAGTTTTCTGGGGAGCGATCATGTTTTTATTTTTAATCATTCCGGTGGTTCGTCAAATCTTTTAAGGGTTATTGTGTTAAATATATGCTCTGGATATGATAAGAGCTCATTTAGTAAGGTAATCAACCAGATAATACTTTTCAGATCTCGAGATCTTATGAAAAATTTCCTGGATTTGTTATTTAAGGCTTCGAGTCCCCATTTTAGAGTACTACGAGCTCCCTACTCATCTTAGTGAGCCTCTCTCCCCTCCCATTTATTACAGCAACATCATCCTCTATCCTGACACCGAATTCCCCTTCAAGGTAAATCCCAGGTTCTATCGTGAAGGTCATCCCGTTCCTTAACTCTACATCGCTATTCTGAGCTATATACGGCTCCTCATGTATATCTAAGCCTAAACCATGTCCCGTTCTATGTATGAATCTCTCTCCATACCCCTTGCTCGCTATTATTTTCCTAGCGACTGCATCTACCTCCTTAGCGATGACTCCCTCCCTGACAGTTTGAAATGCCTCTTCTTGAGCCTCCTTAACTATGTTGTAGACCTCGAGAGCTCTTTCGGAGGGCTTACCTATGGAGAAGGTCCTCGTTATATCGGAGCAATAGCCCTTATACTTAGCTCCGAAGTCCACTATGAGGAGATCTCCCTCAGATATCTTCCTCTCCGTTGGCGTGTGATGAGGATTAGCTCCATTCGGGCCAGAAGCTACTATAGCATCGAACGAGAATTTATCAGCACCTAGATCAACTATCTCATTCTCTATGAATCTAGCTAATTCTTTCTCCTTTTTCCCGACTAATTTCTCACTTATAATTCTCTCTATGACTTTATCAGCTATCTTAGCGGCTTCGCTCATCAGTTTTATCTCCTCCTCATCCTTCACGATCCTCAGCCTCGAGATGAGAGGGCCTAGAGGAGCTAAGTCATATGCCCTCAAGCTCTCATATGCCCTTAAGATGTGAGCAGCTTGCATGTTATCGTCTATAGCTATCTTCCCACTTCTCCCAAAGCTCTTCCTTATCAAATCACTTAAAATGGTATACGGGTTCTCGGAATCGCTCCATATAACTATATTTTCTATCCAGCACCCCTTGAGCTCGTTCTCATAAAACTTCGGCGCTATGAGACTGACTTCCCCATTAGAGGAAATTAGGAGGGCGAAGAGCCTCTCCAAAGTGGCTGAAGGTGAGAGGCCAGTCAGATAAAAGAGATTAGTTCCGGGCGAGACTATAGCGCCTGAAATACCTGAATCCTGCATGAGAGATGCGAGTTTCTCAATCCTCCTCTTGAACTGAGCGGCCATATTAACACCCTATACCCTAAAAAATTTAGAGTTTTATCTTAGGAGCCAGGACCCAGAGGACCCTGACCTCCTCATCCCCTATGTTCTCTATGTAATGCGGCGTGCCCTTCGGATTGAGAAGTAGATCCCCCGGCTTGAGCACAATCTCCTCCTTATCAGTGCAGAACTTAAGAGTTCCTGAGAACATGAATGATAGCTCATCGCTCTCTGAGTGAGAGCTATAGCCCTGAGGTGGGTATCTTTCCCCCGGTTTTATCAAAGCAACGCCCGCTTGCAATATATCTCCAGCTAGAAGCTCCATAACATGCTCCTTAACTCCCCTCCAGAAGTCCTCGGATATGTTGATCCTCTTGAGGCTCATCTTCTAGCCTCCCTCATATGAAGATAGCTGAAGGGACTAGGGAGATAATAAAAAGTTGATTACTTCACTACGCGAGCTGTTAGGATTTATTTACAACGCTTGGAGAGAAACAAAAATAAGCGCTCAATGGCCCTATGCTTACTACAGTGACCCTCAGTGAGTCCGCATCCCATAAGGAAAAACTTTTAAGGTATCATCAGCTAGAGGTATTAGAGGGCGCCGGGGGAGCTGGGAGAAACCCGGCTGAGAGGGCAGCTGGTGCGCTGCCGACCCCTAGAACCTGATCCGGGTAATGCCGGCGTAGGGAGAGCGCCCTTCTCCTTATGCTGGCCCACCC
>CAZFIJ010000061.1:0-19190 GCA_964519515.1 uncultured Nitrososphaerota archaeon | reverse complement strand
TAATGATTTATCAGTTATTCTCTGAATTAAGAATTTTTCATATTGATGCTGAGTGGGAATGTCCTTAGGTAAGTCACCTCTACCCTCTCAGGAAGGTAAGGAATTTATTGATAGAGTTCCGTGAATAGGGGCGAGACTATGGAGCTCAAGTTAGAGGTAGTGGACGTAACCCCGCCCGAGGGATGCAATATAATAATAGCAACTTCCCATTTCATAAAGACTGTTGAGGATGTTTTCGAAGCTCTAGCTGATTCATGTTCGTGTATAAAGTTTGGATTGGCATTCTGCGAATCATCAGGCCCCAGATTGGTCAGAAAAGCTGGGAATGACGAGAAGCTCATTGAGGCTGCTGTAGAGACGGCGCTCAAGATAGGGGCGGGCCACTCTTTAGTCATATTAATGAAGGACGCTTGGCCTGTGAATGTCCTCCCAAGATTGAAACAACTTCCAGAGATAGCAACTATTCATGCAGCAACAGCTAATCCGCTCAAAGTCATAGTAGCTGAATTCGGTGACGGTAGGGGAATACTGGGAGTTATAGATGGCGGTAAGCCCTTGGGCGTGGAGGGTAAGGAGGAGATCAAGGAGAGGATGGAGTTCCTGAGGAAAATAGGATATAAGCATCCATTACCAGGCTAATCATCTTTCCGAATTTTTATCATGTTTTGGATTATCGTATAAAGAATTATTCGGTTTGTTGAACGGGTTTTCTCTCTACGATCTCTCGGGGCCAGGGAGTCTTGGGTTCGAATGGGAATTAGATCCATTTTATCCCAGTTTTATCGCTTTTCTGATATTCAAACTTAGCTAAGATGCTGGCTGCAGCCACAGAAGGATACTTCAGATCTGCATCACTCTCTATTATCACTTCGACTCCTCTAATCTGGGAAAAAGCTTCTTCCAATCTTCTCCTATCGAAAGAATCTACGATTATTCTACAAGCCTCCGTATCCTTCAAAACCTCCTTAACGACTTCAAGGTGCCAAATTGAGAGTAAATCATTGAGGTTTCCTCTATTCCATAATTCCCGAAGCTCCTCAGGGCTTATCCTCTTTATATGACTTGAGATCGATACCTTCCTTATCAATCCCGCTAACTCTTCTATCCTCCTCTTAGGGATCGATTTCGATTCAAGGAGTCCCCTGGCCCTGAGGAACTTCCTCCCCTCGGCATCTAGAGCAATAGCTGCTACTACTATAGGCCCTTCCCTCTCACCCTTCCCAGCTTCATCGGATCCTATCTCAATACAGCCGTCCTCCGTTAGTACGCTCTCTATTAGGCTGACTAGAGCTTCGTGATATACGACCTTCCCATTCTTGTAGACTATACCGGAGTATCCATCTATCTCGAATCTGAACTCCTCCCACTCATTCTTAGGTGGGGATTTGGATTTCAGTCTATTCCTTAGGCTCTCTAATTCCTCTTTTCTTAAGGACGTACTTAACTGCCGCAACTAAAATCACCAGTATTATGAATCCAGCGAGTAGAGTAAGGTAGCTCCCTCTCTCCCTCACTATCACGTTTAACGATTTCCTCTCACTCATCAAAGTATTCCTGGGATATTCCTGAGTCCAAACGACCCACACACTCAGATTTGTCTCCCCCACCTTATTGGTCTTAAAAGTCAGATTCTTGACCGCGTAATCGCCTGGGGCTAATTTCCCCACTTTGATCGATTGATGATTCTCCCCTAGTTTAGCGTGCACCTCAACATCTAAAGCATCGAAAGAGGAAGGGTTCACCGCTACTACGCTTAAGCTCAGGGGCTCACCGAGGTAGATCTCCTTCGGAGCATCTAACTTCTCTATGATGACCTTAGAGGGCTTTATCACCTCGTATGGATAATCCACGCGTGTCGATAGCTTACTCCCGAAGACCTCATATTCGACGGTTACGCTAACGAGCTGCTTTCCCCCTGGGGCATCTTGCGGGATCTCTATTGGAAATTGAGCCTCCATCACTGTACCAAATGGCCAGTATTCCCTGCTCTCCTGATATACAACTCCATTGATGGAATCCTCAACCTTTACGAATACGTCCCTCATGTCCACAGGATAGAGAGGGGGGGCTGTCAATATCCTTACAGACGCCTTTAGGATCCCTGGAGGTGTGATATTCGTCTTACTAATGTTTAAGAATACCATAGGCTCCCAAGGGTGCACGTTAACCTGCTTCGACCCGATCACATCGTATCTCCTCACATTCCCTCCTTCTCTCACGAGTATGTAACCGCTAGCCTCCAAACTCTTCGGACCGCTCTCGTATGGAGGAACCCAGACTAAGAAGGAGACCTGGGCTAAGGATGCACCGTCCCCCCGATAAAACGCCTTAGATCCGTTCCACTCTATCTTAATATCCTTTCCACCCATCGTTATCCCGCTGGCCCTATAGCGTTCGACTTTCCAGCCTTTGGGAGCTATCACTGTCAATTCAAATCCGATAATAGGCTTATCTTTAGTCGTGGTGATGTTATAAAAAGCATAGAATATATCACCAGCTATCACTTCAGTTCTCGAGACTCCGAGTAGAGCTGTCTGACTATTAGCAGTATTGACCATCAACAGTACGATAAGCAGAGATAGCATCGACAATGAAAGCTTAAATAACCTCATCCCAAATTCCCGAAGATGAAGTATATAATAGTGGGGGTCATTCATGTCCGCTATAGAAGTAAGAAATCTTTCGAAATCCTTCGGAGAAGTCAAAGCTGTTAATAGTATTTCGCTCGATGTTGAGGAAGGATCTATCTTCGGTCTACTGGGACCGAATGGAGCGGGTAAGACGACAACGCTCAGGATGATCTACGGTGTCTTGAGGCCGGATAGCGGATATGTGAGAGTGCTCGGGATCGATGTCTGGAGGGAGCCTAGAAGAGCGAAGAGTTTAATGGGGGTCATGCCGGAGGATACTGGGATATACCCTAGGTTGACTGCTGAGGAGAACTTGATATACTTCGGTAAGATGAGGGGAATGGATGAGCGTAAGCTCAGGAGGAGAGTGAGTGAACTATTGAAGATCTTGGGACTTGAGGAGAAGAGATTCACGATAGCTGATAAGCTCTCGAAGGGTCAGAAGCAGAAGGTCGCTTTCGCTAGGGCAATACTAGATGAGCCTCCTATCCTCATACTCGATGAGCCTACGCTAGGCGTGGATGTGATGAGCGCAAGGGAGATCAGAAATATGATATTAGATTATGCGAGAGCTGGGAGGACCGTTATACTATCCACTCACAACATGTGGGAGGCTGAGAAGCTCTGCACCCATGTGGGCATCATAAGCGAAGGCAGGATGAGGTATGTCGGTAAGAGGGAGGATCTAGAGAAGTTATATGAGGAGAAGGAATTTGAGGAGATCTTCTTGAGGATGGTCAGGGGTGAGATCATTGAGAAAGTTGTTTAAGGGATCTTCGGGGATAGTTAAGCTGACTAGAGGCTTAGGTCAGATGGGTTATGGCCTCCCTAAGAGAGGCTGGATTGTCGTAGCTTGGAAGGAGTTTTTAGAGGCCGTTAGGGACAGAAGAACGATATTAAATGTCATTATATTGCCCTTAATACTGATGCCGCTTATAATAGCCCTTCCTATAGTTATGATGAGCCCGAGGACGCTCCCTCCTAAAGTGATGATCGTTATATGCGATAAGAATGCCACAGATCTCATCAGCTACTTCAATTCTATATCAGAAGAAGCTGATTTATCTATCAGATTTGATTGTAAAGGAAACTATAGTGAGATGATATTGAACGGAGATATCGATTTGATAGTTGAAATACCTCCCGGATTCTCGGAAAATTTGAGCAGAGGCAGAAGCTCTCAAATATTCTATTACTATGATCCGCTCAGCACGAAATCTTCTTCAGCAATCGGAGTAATTCAGGAGCCTATATCTTCATATTCTAGGGAAGTGTTGCTGGATAGGCTTAGAGAGGTCAATTTATCTATCGATTATGTCAATCCAGTGATCGCTATAGCTAAGCAAGTGACCAGATCGGGCGGAGAGGTCGGAGCTGGTGAGATGATAACTGCTATGCTACTGCCGATGATGGTAGGGATAATAGCGATAACTGGAGCGGGGACCTTCGCGATAGATATGGTAGCGGGTGAGAGGGAGAGGAGGACGATAGAGGCCTTGCTCACAAATCCGGTCAGTAAGATGGAGATCCTCCTCGGTAAGTTCTCTTCTCTAATAGTTCTATCGATTATAAGTGGTTTATCAACCCTCCTCTCAACTTTATTAGGGATAAGCCTGTCCCTAGAGTTCTCCTTATCGGGAGTGGGATCTAATCAAACCGTAGCGATAGGACTCCCTAATCCAGTTTACGCGATACTCGGCATACTTCTTACAGTGATATTAGGAGGGCTTACAGGAAATGCAGCACTAGTTGCTGCGTCTTCGTTCGCTAAGACATTTAAAGAAGCTGAACAATATGTAGGAGCTCTCTTCTTCGTTTTAATGCTGCCTATGATCATCGTACCTTATGCACCAACTTCCCTGCATCCGTTCCTCAGACTTCTCCCGATAACAAGCCTCGCGATGTTCGCTAGAGATATGATCTTAATGAGCGATCCATTAGCTATCGCGACATCGTTCCTCTCCTCAGTTATCTATCTGATACTCTTCCTCATGCTAAGCGTTAAGCTCTTCGGGAGGGAGTCCGTCATATTCGGATAATCGCTCAGCCCCTCCCAATCTATCCATGATCTTCTTAGCTGCCAGGACCATCATATAAGCTCCCTTCATGCTCTCATCTCTCAACTCCATTTCCTTCACCTCCTCTATTGTGAACCAACCCCATCCATCGTGTTCCTCTCCTCTTATCTTCGGCTCGAACTCCCCGACTTTAACAGAATATAGGGGTATTATGAACTCAACTCCCATTTCCGGGTAGAGGAATCCGAACGTATCCACTGGAATCATGGATAGAGGATTCAATCTCATCCCAGTCTCTTCCATGAGCTCCCTTATAGCTCCTTTCCTGGGGGACTCACCGTACTTCAGGCTCCCTCCGGGTATCTCCCACTTCCCCCCGTTCCTCTTGCTCTTAGCCCTCTTCAATAGGAGGACTTTCCCCTCCCTATTGAATACAACTACGCATGGGACGACGTGTATCTTCGTTCCCCTCAACTAACTTCACCGAATTCAGTACCTCTTCTCCTTCCCCTTCGGTGTCCTTGAGTATATACTCACTATCAACGCTGGTTGCTGACACTTAGGGCATTTATCCCCTTCTGAGATTGTACCGACGAAATCTCCCTCCTTGAAATTCCTCACAATCTTTTCTCCACAATTCTCACACTTCAGCTCGCTCAGGACTTCGAAAGTTTCCTCCTTGAATGACGTCCTTGTCCTCAACATATCATATCCGACTTTAGCGGCTATCCCGAGGCCAGCGATACCCATGACTACATTGAGGATGGATTCCCCCATGTTACTTCCGCTGAGGCCCGTGAACCCCAGATAGAGGAAGACCACAGATATTATCAGTATCCCAGCTAGAGAAGCTATCCAGAGAAGATAGAATCCAATTGGTATCTTTTTCTTCTCTTCAGACATGTTCATGCACCCCCATCCTATTCCCTATGCCCATCGTGTTCCCTATTCCCGCTACTATTACGTAATCCCCAGGGAGGGTCTTCGATAGTATAGTCGCCCTCACTCTCCCTATGACTTCATCAACTGATCTCGCTATCTCCTCACTCATACTCGTTATAGCATCGAGTTGATCCTCCTTTATCGCGATCGCATGTAAGGGTATAGCATATTTCGTAGCTACCTCCTCTATCTTATACTTTTCAGGTCCAGGATCACCTATAGCTGCTCCTATACCCTCAGCTATCTCTGCTGTGGGCTCTCCCTCTAACTTAGAAGCGGCATCTATCGTTATTATGAGGGAAACCTTGCCTTCTCTACTCTCCACGATCCTCTCTATCGCTAAACCGGGCCTTCCGACTTCAGAACCTGGTCCCTTCGCCTTTATCACCATCACCCTCCTCCCCTCGATGTCGACTTCAGCTCCCACTATGTTTTCAGCGATCTCTGTAGATTCAACACCGTTCATCAATTTCAAAGCGACTAAAGGACCTATTCCATCGCCTATCGGCACCCCAAGCCTGAAAGCATCACCTGCCTTCCAGTAAGCTTTAGCTATCCTCATTATCTCAGGGAGGAGCATCTGTATCTGTGCTATGTATATTAAGTTCTGAGTCTTCCTCCCGAGGATGAAGTAGTGCCTTATGATCCTATATATCATGTCCAGAGTCAACGCGCTAGCCATCTGATCCCTTAAGTTGGATCTCTTCCAACTATCCGCATTAGGGGCTATATCCCTCATCAACGCATTTAGATGATCTCTCATCGTGTTTAAGAGATGCTCAAGCCTCCTTACAGCTCCATATGGATCTAGAGTGACTGGTTCTATTAAGAAGAACCCCTTCACCTTACTGTAAATAGATTTTACTTCTTCTTGGGATCTCCCGTACTTAGATGCCTCCTCTACGAATTTCCTAGCGGAGTCGTTGCTATATTCCTCCAGCTTAGATAAGGCCCTGCTTATCTCACTTATCCATATCTGAGCCTGTAGCCTATTCGCGTAAAACTGCATTATCATAATGAACATTATGAAGAATATCCAGGAGAGCCAATCACCCTGACCGACCTGCATCAATCTCACATCGTTTAGGTCGCTATACAACCTATACCCTCCTCACCCAGCGACCCGGTAGTGTTTTAAATAAATTGGCCCGAGCCCCATATTACATTTATTGGAATATATTGAAGTGCACTCCGTGTCCAATTAAATAGTAGACCGGTAGAAGCAACTCAATGAAGTACATGGCCTGCTTCGATATGGATGGGACGCTCATTGAGATAAAAAGCTCCTGGGAGTTCATCCATGAGATCCTAGGGACTGAAAGAGAGGCTTACATCTACAGACAGATGTATGAGAGGGGAGAAATAGATTACAGGAAATGGGCAGAGCTTGATGTATCTTCTTGGAAGAAGAGGGACTTCTCTGAAGTTCTAAGGAGGGTTGACTCTATAAAATTGATGGAGAACTCTGAGAAGTCTATAAAAATGCTTAAGGATCATGGCTTCATTGTCGGTGTCATAAGCTCTGGGCTAAATGTGATCGCTGATAAGGTCTGCGAGAGACTTGGGATGGACTTCTGTAAGAGCGCCAGACTCCTTTTAGATGGAAATGAAGTAGTAGGATTGGCTTGGGACCTCCCGCCTGATGAGAAGGGATCCGTCCTCGAGGAAGTCGCTAGGGATTACGGTATACCTCTAGCTAGAGTAGCTTTCGTGGGTGATGGAGATAGCGATCTCTCCATATTTGAGATGAACTTGGGTCTGAAGATAGCATTCAGACCCAGATCTGAGAGAATAGCGAGACTCGCAGATCACGTAGTAAGTGATCTTCTCGAGGCATCTGAGCTCATCTTGAGTTGGTCGAAAGGTGCGAGATGATTCGAAGTTATTAGAATGATTTAAATCTGGGGCTCCCATGAGTCTTGAGGAAAAATGGAGTGGGAAATATTCACATTGGAGGACGAAAGACTCAAGATCTTTGGTCAAGAGATATCTAGCGATATCGGTAGGAGGATCCTAGCCCTCTTGAAGGAGAGACTGATGAGTCCCAACGATTTAGCAAAGGAGCTAGGTCTTCCAATAACCACAGTAATATTCCACATAGATAAACTTCAGAGCGCGGGCTTAATAAGACCTGTAGCTAAGATGGCAGGTAAGAGGGGCCAGAAAACTCTCTACACAATTGCTTCCTCAGTATTCATCATAATGACCTCTAGTGAAGAGAGAGATAAAATATATGAGGCTCTCAGGACAATTAGAGCAGCGCCTAAGGAGATATTGGTGAGGAGCGCAATAATTGGTCTCTTGATAGGTATTCTGATTCTATTCCCATGGTATCTATTCACCACGAACTTATACTCGAAGCAGGTCCCTGGACTCTCTCCAACTAATCTAGCCCAGAATGCTACAGAGCCTCTCATCAAGGGAATGAGATATCCAAACGAATCTATCGCTGAAGCTGGTAGCTATGAGGATCAATGGAATCCCCTACTATTCCTCATCCTCGGAATATCGGCATCGATAGCATCTGCGATCATGACACCCCTCATTATCGCTAGGAAATCGAGGAAATCCGAAAATTCATGATCTCTCAGGGGCTATAGGCTCTCCCTTACAGTGAACCACCCCCTTGAATCTCCTGACGTAATTAGGGCACCCCATGCATATCAAGAAGCTCACAGTCTCCCCGAAAATGGGACATTCTACAGCATCTTTGGAGAATTTAGAGACTACTTTATCCCCGTAAAGCTCCTTCATCCTTTCTTTGTATTCCCTTTCGACTCTCATAGCCCTACTCTGCCTGATTATCTGAATCTCGAATTTATGATCTCCGTGCATGCTACTGCCCACTCAGTGTAAACTTAAAAAATATTTAGGGTTTTCCCGTGAATGAGAGGGCTCCACTAGGATCGACTAGAAGAGTTATCGCACGATATTCGGGGCAGATCTTCCATTTCTGAATGAATTCTACATTATAATGATCCTTTACACCTTAGAGTTCCTTTAGCGATGGAGCGAGGGCTCAAAAGCTCATCAATTTCTCCGAAGGATCAATTTTTAAATATATAACTCCCCCGGGTTGGGGGTCTAGGTGATTGCTTGAAGAGGAGACTCCTGGATCTGCTCGCATGCCCCTCATGTCTGAGCTTCCCCCTCGAATTAACAGTAGAGAACGAGAGAGAAGAGAGCGGACTTCCTATCATGCCAGAGAGACCTTTATGCGAGAGATGGTGCTCTTTCATTAGTTCCCAACCCGGAGATCCCGATAACTGTATTAAATGTATGAAGCTCGAGGTTATGAGCGGAAAGCTCTCTTGTAAGAGCTGTGGGGCTGAATACAGGATAGAGGACGGCGTGCCGAGGATGCTCAGACCTGACGATACAAGATTATAAAATCCCATCCCACGAGATGTAGGGATATTATGCCAAGGCTGATCCTCGTACTGGGAGATATAACAGAAGTTGAGTCCGATGCTATCGTCAACCCAGCTAATACATTCCTGATAATGGGAGGGGGCGTTGCCGGTGCTATAAAGAGAAAGGGAGGGGAGGAGATAGAGAGGGAGGCCATGAGAAAGGCCCCCCTAAAAATAGGTGAGGCTATAGAGACCTCCGCCGGGAAGTTAAAAGCGAGATATGTGATTCATGCACCTACTGTAGAGAGTCCAGGGGGATCCAGTAGCCCTGAGTACATAAGGGCAGCTGTCAGAGCATCTTTGAAGAAGGGAGAGGAGCTCGGGATTAGGAGTATAGCATTTCCGGCGATGGGAGCCGGAGTTGGAGGAGTTCCAGTAGAAGAATCCGTTAGGATAATACTAGAGGAGATAAATGCATCCCCTATCGAGGAGGTACTCTTAGTAACTAGGAACGAGCGGGACTTCGAGGTATTCAAGAGAGTTTCCGAGTATATGGGAATACCCTTCGAGGTACGAGAGGTTTGAGTTCGCGATAGGGAGGCAGTAACGTTAATATATTACTTATGCCAGGGTTATGGGTGGCGGGGCGTAGCTCAGCCTGGTAGAGCGGCCGGCTGTAGTGGGCGTCTTTTGACGCTCCGTCAGCGGCAGCTCCCACAGAAACCGGCAGGCCGGGGGTTCGAGTCCCCCCGCCCCGATTTAATCTATTCTTCTCATTATGAAACCGCCCAGCAATGTCCTCTCCAAGTTCTTAGCTATTATCTCCACGGATGCCCTCTCTAGTTCATCAGTACTCATAGATCTGACGGCCTGATATGCTTCTCTCCTCAGGGAATCATGCTCCTCGCATGCTAAGAAGAGATCCTCATCCGCGATGAGGATTCCTCTAACTATGATCCTCCTGAGAGGTATCTTATTCTCCTCCGAGAGTATTATATGAGATATCTCGGGGAGCCTCTCACGAAGCTGTCTCAAGGCCTCCACGACCTCCTTATCATCGGGTTCCTTGCCTGACCTCATCTCACTCAATAAGTTTAGTAGATCGACCATCCTGACTTAGAATAATTCAGGCCTATAAGTCTAACCACGGGAAACACTCAGCGAGCGACCATCGATAACACTTCTTTCCCCGAATTCTGTAAAGATTATAAAAATTTATTATATTTATCAGAAAATTTTATTCTTAATATCTGATTAATAATTAGTTTTTTCCCGATAAATATTGCATACCTTTTTTATTTAGGCTCACCCGCTCCGAGAGATGAGAGAGAAAGTCATAAGTCTAATAATCCTGACCTCTATCGCGGTAATCTCGCTTTATACATACTTTTACTTCAAACCCGGACCTAATGAGTTCCTCTGGTTAGTCATCTTAGTTGCATGGATACTCCTAGTCATCTTCTTCATAGCCAAGAAGGTGGAGAGATGGCAGAACTTCTATGTCGCGAGGAAGATAATACATATACTCACTGGAGGTGTAGCGGCATTCCTAGCTCCTTACATCTTCAATTCACCAGCTATACCACTAATCGGAGGATTGGGGATGTTCGCGCTTACGTTCATCCCTAGACTTGAGGGGAAGAAATTCGATTGGTTCCAGGTGGAGGGGAATTGGGGCGAAGTTTGGTTCTGCCTGACCTGGACACTTGTCGTATGCGGGTTCTGGTACTTGGATCTGAACACTGGCATAGCTTCAGCGCTTTTCATGGCCGTAGGTGATGGGGTCACGGGTATAGTGAGGAATAAGGTTTACGGAAGGTGGAGCAAGGGTCTCGCTGGAAGTATAGCGATGCTTCTAGTTTCCTTACCCATAGGATGGTATTATAAGGGTCTCTCTGGGATAATCGCATCTTTAATTGCTACAGTAATTGAGAAATTGAAAGGTGTAGATGATAATATAACTGTACCTCTTATATCAGCCTTAGTGATGTTCTTACTCTCTCAGGGGATTGGATGATCGGAGAGACTATAAGAAAGCTTATCCATATGATCTTCTCACTCCTACTGGCTATCCCTCTATTTTTGAAGGATTACGCAGAGCCTGGGGTGATCTATGGAGTAGCTCTAGCCCTAGGAGGGATAATCTACTCAACTCAAGTTAAGGGTCTCCCCGAATGGCTCAAAGCGAGTATGCAAATCCCTCAAGTCAGGCACTTGGAAGTTATGGTAGAATCCTTTGAGAAATTGATAAGCATGATCGAGAGGGATTACGAGAGGAGGAGTGGGTGGTTAGGTATGATGTCAGGTCTCGTCGGAGGGGCATCTTCATACTTCATATTTGGGACTTTCATGATCTATGGTGTTTTAGCTTTGATATTCATTGATGGAATTTCCGCAATTTTCGGGATGAATTTCGGGAGGAGAGGTGTTCCGTTCAGTAATAAGACAATTGAAGGGACACTTTCCGGATTTTTATCTTTCTATATAATTTTGATTCCTATAACCGGAAGATTGATTGAATCATTGATGTTAGCGGCAGCCTCGTCGATATCTGAGCTCTATGGTATTGAGGACAACATCTCAGTACCCATCGTCGCCTCAGCCGCGTCTTACTTCTTGGGCCTACCGATCTTAGTATGATCTTGAGACATACATCAAAATTGCTCCTTGAAATCCCTCTGACTCCAATAAACTTTATCTATCGTGAGAGAAGTCAAAAAGCCTTTAGTATGAAACCGTCTATCTGGAGGACTATGAAGAGAATTCGACTCGCGTCATAATATTTATCTAAACCTGAGCGGTAGCTCTAGGGGATCGCTTTGATACCGATATCAAAACCTTGCATAGGTGAGAGGGAGATCTTAAGCGTATCTGAGGTTTTGAGATCCGGAAAACTAGCCCAAGGAGAGTTCGTTGAGAGATTCGAGAGGTCCTTCTCCTCCTATGTGGGGAGTAGGTATGCTATCGCTGTCTCCAACGGTACAGCTGCATTACATGTAGCGCTTATCGCGATGGGCATCGGACCCGGGGATGAAGTCATAGTTCCCAGTTACTCGTTTTTCGCGACAGCATCGACCGTAATACTCTCGGGAGCTAAACCCGTCTTCGTTGATGTCGATCCGAGGACAGGCACAATGGATCCGAGCGATGTCAAGAGGAAGATCTCAGAGAGGACTAAGGCTGTAGTACCTGTCCATATACATGGGCATCCCGCTGATTTAGATGCTATTAGAGATGCTTTAGAGGGACGGGAGATCCCAATTTTGGAGGATTGCGCTCAAGCGCATGGAGCCCTCTACAAGGGCCGGAAAGTAGGAGCTATAGGTGAAGTAGGGGCCTTCAGCTTCTATCCGACTAAGAACATGACGACAGGAGAAGGAGGTATGATAACGATGAATGATGAGGAGATATACTTAAGGGCGAGAGCCATCAGGGATCAGGGGCAGACCTCAAAGTATGAACACCACTTCATAGGATTCAATTACAGGATGACGGAGATAAACGCTGCAATAGGATTAGTCCAGCTCGAGAGACTGGATGAATTCAATAGAAGGAGGAAGGAGATAGCTTCGATTTACACGGATGAATTATCAGATTTCGTCGAAACACCATATGTCGCTGAATGGGCCGATCCCGTCTGGCACCTCTACCCGGTGAGAGTGAGAGGGAAGAGGGATAAAGCATTGAAGCTCTTGGCTGAGGAGGGCGTTATGGCCAGGGCAGCTTATCCGATGCCTCTGCAAGAACAACCTGTGATCTCAAAATTAAAAGATAGATATTACAACTTTCTCAGCATACTATTTGAAGATTTCGAGATTTCCGGAAATACACCAAATGCGAAAGCCCTCTGCGAAGAAATATTATATTTACCTCTCTATCACTGCATGACGGAAGAGGAAGTTGAGAAAGTTGTCAAAGTAGCTAAGTCCGTCTTCAGATCCCTTTAACGACTTCCATAAATGAGACGTATGTCGGGCTAGGCCTCCCGGGCCTAGATTTGAACTCCGGATGGAACTGAACTCCGACGAAATATGGATGCCCTTCAACTTCGAAGGCATTTATTATCTCGCCAGAGGGGTCGACAGCCGTCACCTTATAACCCGCTCCTTCCATCCTCTCAGCGTACTCCCTTATTATGTGGTACCTATGCCTGAACCTCTCTACTATCCTATCCCTCCCGTAAGCAGCCCTCAATTTCCCTCCCAGCAATATGACTTCATGTCCTCCGAGCCTCATCGTCCCCCCGACCTCCTTTATTGCCTTCTGCTCCGGAAGAAGATCGACTACGGGCCATGGAGTGCTCGCATCTATCTCAGTAGAATTAGCGCCCTTCCAACCCATCACCTCCCTAGCGAAAGCTACTGTCGCTAGTTGAGCGCCGAAGCATATGCCTAAGAAGGGCTTCCCATTTTTGAGCGCCCAAGAGGCAGCGTATATCATCCCCTCAGTCCCCCTTGATCCGAAACCAGGTGTTAAGACTATCCCATCCGCGCTCTCCATCCTCTCCAGTTCATCATCCCTCTCTATACCCTCAGAATCTACCGGAATTATCTCCGGAAGGACCCCTAGAGAGGCTCCGGCATGTTTAATTGCCTCTAATATAGAGATGTAGACATCTGCCATCCTCCAATACTTCCCGACCATCGCTATCCTCTTCCTGATGCCTACCTTGAACTTAGTCACTATCTCCTCCCACTCGCTCAGATCAGAGCTGCCATCTATGTGGAGCTTCTCGGAGAGTATCTTACCAAATCCTTGATTCTCCAGATATATAGGTAGCTCATAAGTGACACTCAAGTTCGGGTCATCGAAAACGGCATTCAGGGGAACGCTAGCATAGAGAGCTAGCTTCTTCTTCACGTTTTCCGGTAAAGGTGACGAGGTCCTAGCGATAACTATATCCGGTGGCAGACCTGCGGCTAAGATCTCCCTGAAGAATAGTTGAGCTGGCTTCGTCTTGAATTCTCCTACTGTTTCAACGAAAGGCACGTATGTAACGTGGACATGTAGAGAATTCCCGCTACCTAGCTCCAATCTGAGCTGCCTAAGGGCCTCAACGAAAGCCATGGCTTCATAATCTCCTACAGTCCCACCGAGTTCTACGATCAGTACGTCAGGCCTCTCTCTTTCAGCCACTCCGTATATCCTACTTTTGATCTCGTTAGTTACGTGAGGGATCAACCTTATCGTCTGCCCGAGATAGTGTCCCTTCCTCTCCCCTAGTATCACGCTCAACATCACTTGGCCGCTCGTTATATTATTAGAGGGGTGCATATTTATATCGAGGAACCTCTCATAATGGCCGAAATCTTCATCTATTTCGGCTATCTTGAACTCAACACCTCCCGGACTGAAGTTCCAGACATCCTCAGTTATGAATACCTCTCCATGCTCTATAGGATTCAAGGTCCCAGGATCCGGGTTCAAATAGGGATCTATCTTTATCATTGAGACAGATAATCCCCTAGATTGGACTATCTTCCCTATTGATGCAGCTACTACACCTTTACCGAGCCCGCTTATCACACCACCAGTTACGAGTATGAGCTTGAAGTCCACGGAGCATTTCATGATCATTAGAAATAAATAAGTGACGAGGGCGGAGACCTCTCCATAATGGATATTCTTTCATAGAATTTCGATTTCTGAATTATTTTTGAATCGAAGTTGGATATAGCCTCCTTATCTCCTCCAATTTATCTAACCCTCTCCTCAATCTATCCTCTGAGATCAAGCCCATCTCGAGCCACGACCTCAAGTTCTCGTTGAGTTGGGCGATGAGTTGATCGAGCGCTTCGGGTGGTAACTTTGATATCAGATCCCTTATAAGATCCATATTACATTCAGAGCCTTGAACGAACCCCCTGAGCTCAGACATTATAGCATTATATACATGTTCAAAGCTCGGGTAATCCGGCATGGTTATCTGAGAGTCTATTGGCTAGCTGAATTAAAAAACATTTCGTTCAACAGGCTTTATCAATACGATCTTCGGAAAATTATGTTAAAAATTTTAAAAATACGCTCAAGATGGTGCTGCCGGCGGATTGAACACATTATCCTGAACGGAGGAGGAGATCGTCTTCGCTATTGCTTCAACTCTCTTAGTAATGATGTTATTAGCCCTCTCCATGTAGAGGTAATATACTGGGACTCCTCTGTCCGTTATGCATATCTCCCTCAGGACTTCTAGCTCACCCGAAGTCTCCCTCGCGTAGTAGCAATAGCTCTTCTGACCAGCGTAGTTCCTAGATCCGTTGTATGAGGGAGAGCTGAGCCCACTTCCCTCACCTACCGGATCCCTCAAGTTTTCCTCACCAGTGGATTGGATCGCCTCCTCGACGGATCCGCTCTGTAAGCACAACCAATCCTCTCCAGCGGCCTTTGAACATACTACATTGGAATTCCCTGATCTTATAATCACATATTGAGCGTTTTCCGTCGAGAGATCTAATCTATACTTATCTCCCTTGAGATAGACAGAGAGCTCCCCTACCTTGTTAGTATCGACCTTGAGATCGTAATTCACTGAGAATTCCCTAGTCGATAGAAATCTGTCCCCGAAAGAGAAGGGTGCTTCTTGAGTTTGTGTAGCTTGCTGAGATGCCTGTTGCGTCTTTTGAGCTTCAGTATACGTTCCCAGGAGGGATGGAGCTACTCCCCTGTACATAACTGTATATACAGATCCCAGCACGATCAAGACGATTACTACGACTCCTATTAGGAGTAGAGTATCACGATCCATCATAGATCGCCTCTAGTATGGGATAAAAAATATTTCAGTTGATTGGCGAATAAATGATATGCTGGTTTATTTTCATATTTTTACCTCCACTTGCCTCGTTATGTAAGGAATATCTACTGTAACGACCTTAGCTATGAATATTATCCATCCAGATGCCATTATCGAGATGCCGAAGTATATAGCGGCGAGTGAGTAGAGCTCCTGGAAGTGAGAGTCGACCCCTAGAGCTAGAGAGATCGCCTGAACTATCAGGATGATCAATAGGATATACTTAGCTTGACTCAATATCTGGGGCCTATGTCTCACCCTTCTCACTCTATCGGCCTTCTTAGGCGGAACGGGCTTCGAAGTGTACTTCGCCACCGGTAGCCCTATTAATATAGCTGTAGCCGAGCCGACTGCTATAGCGTAGATGAGCGGGATCTCCTGACCCGGCGTCAGGATCCCATATATCGTGAATACCACGAATTCTCCGAGGAGTATCGAGCCGTATAAGGTCGCTATCCTCCTGTTCCTGGGGTGCCTGCTATACGTCGGATCTATCCATGGCATTAGGACGAGCACCAATAGTAGTATACCTGGGACGACTGCGAAAGCTAGGAATGGATCCACTCCCGTTTTTATCCCAGCATAAATCGCCATTAAGTACCACTCAGGCTGACCAACTGGTAGAGTTTCAGTTGGTAGGAACTTCTGACCGAGCTCCGCTGGGAAGGCTGCCGATAGTATTATGAGGGCCCCTAAAACTACGAAGATCGCTGAGATCTCAGTCAATAGATGGTTGGGGAAGAATGGAACTGCTGGCTCGGGGTCTGAGCCATCGTAAGGTGGGGAGGAGTGATGCTCATGAACCATCAGGAAATGCAGTAATGCTAGTAAAGCTATGAGCCCCGCTATGAGTATGTGATATGCGAAGTACCTACCTATTATCTCATCGAAGGTACCTATCCCATATATGAGGGGAGCTATCCACTTTCCCCCGGGCATGTTGGATACTAGCGTATTCCCTATCCTTATCGCCTCAGCGGCTACGTGATCCATCCTGAGCGAGTAACCTGTCACTCCACCCAATATCGCGAGCAGTCCTGCGAGTATCCCGATCACGTACGTCAGTTCGTGAGGCCTCTTATAAGCCCCCATGAAGTAGACCCTGAGGAAGTGTAGCATCGAGAGGAGTATCATGAGGTTAGCTGCATAATTATGGAGGCTTCTTATTACGGATCCGTAAGCGACCTCTTCCATTATCCTGACTATACTATCGTAGGCTAAATTACTCTCTCCGAAGACAGGGACGTAGAACATCAGTAGTAGTATTCCAGTGATCCCTAGAATTGCGAACATCAGAGTGGTCAGTCCTCCTAGGCTGTAAAGGGGATGCAATGTATGTCTATAGACCTTAAACTCTGAGATGCTCTTCATACCCAATCTATCGATGAACCAATCAATGAATCTCGATATGCAACTTCTCTCCTCGCAACTCATTTCTTCCACCCCTCCGCATAGATATCTCCGTTCTCATCGATCCTTATCTCGACCTCTGGAAGGGGCTTCTTAGGAGGGCCCGCGATTACCCCACCGTCGATAGGACTGAAGTAACCCGCATGACAGGGACAATATATGTCGTCATTCTCCTCCAAGTGAACTAAGCATCCTAAATGAGGGCAGATAGCGCTGAAGGCCTTCAGTTCAGTGCCAGCTCTCTGAGCTAGCTCAGGCCTGAGCCTTATTAGAATAGCCGGGTGCTGACCCCTACTACCATCTGGATTGAGGGGCATCGTGAATTGTATTTGAGAGTCAGGCTCTAGATCGTTTATGTTAGCTATCTTGAGCGGTAGAGAGCTCGACCCAGCCCCTATCTTCCCAGTGACTACGCGTTCAGAGGAAATGTATTGGATCAGGGGAATCCCGAGAGATGCAGCAGCTAGAGCTACTGATGTCACGACACTCGCCTTTATGAAATCCCTCCTCGTCATCTCTACCATCCGCATCACCCCTCGGGAAATCCTAAGCTCTTCGAGTAGCAATAATATATCACTAACCCTATGATGAATACAGCAAATAAACCAACACATATCCAGAGCTGTTCAACTGTTCCTATTTTTGCTTGAAGCATCGTGTCCATTATAGAGTAGAGAGGATGTACATTCATCCCTATCCCCCTGAGAGGTGGCGTAACTAAAAAATATTAAAATTACTACTCGATTTTAATGAAATATCATATATATAAATTTCATCATAAATAAAAATTTTATTAAATAAAATGCCTAATCAAAAATAAATTTATAGAAGTAGTGGGCGAAACATTTATCTTATTGACTAACCTGAAAATTGATAAATGAATTACCCGTAGATGGGAGGGTAACGCCTTGGCGGAGGTAATAGAGAGCGATGTCGTTATTATAGGATCAGGATTAGCCGGTTTGAGAGCAGCCATTGAGGCCGCAAGAAGGAGTAACGACAAGTTGAATGTGAGTGTCGTTACGAAAGTCCATGCGATGAGATCTCATTCTGTAGCTTATGCAGGTGGCACGGGGGCTGTTCTCTATCCAGATGAAGGGGATAGCTTCGATCTCCACGCCTATGATACTATTAAGGGTGCGGCATGGCTCGCGGATCAGGACGCAGTAGAGCTTTTCGTGAGGCTCGCACCCCAGGAGATCTACCAATTAGAGCATTGGGGGATGCCCTGGGCTAGAAGGAGTGATGGGAGGATCGCTCAGAGGCCCTTTGGTGGACATAGTTTCCCAAGGGCATGCTTCGCAGCAGATAAAACGGGGCTATACGCTATGCATACGCTCTACGATACAGCACTTAAATATGATGGTATAAAATTTTACCATGAGTTCTTCGTAACCTCCCTGCTCGTAGAGGACAATGAGTTCAAGGGAGTGACTGCAATTGAATTGAAAAGCGGAGACTTCTATGTATTTAATGCGAAATCTGGGATCTTAGCTACTGGAGGTGCAGGAAGATTATTCTCATTCACAACTTACTCCCACTCCTCAACAGCCGATGGGATGAGCATGGCTTACAGAGCCGGGCTACCACTGAAGGACATGGAGTTCTTCCAGTTCCACCCGACTGGTCTAGTGCCCTCAGGTATACTCATAACGGAAGCAGCGAGAGGAGAAGGGGGCTACCTCATAAATAATAAGGGAGAGAGGTTCATGAGCAGATATGCGCCAGAGAAAATGGAATTAGCACCGAGAGATGTCGTTTCAAAGGCTGAGATGACTGAGATATTGGAAGGGAGGGGCTTCAAGGGTCCAGGAGGGCTAGATTATGTTTTGTTAGATTTGAGGCATTTAGGAGAGGACAAGATAAATGAAAGGTTACCTGATGTGAGGGAGATAGCTATAGAGTTTGCTGGCGTCGACCCAGTTGAGGAACCGATACCTATCAGGCCAGTAGCTCATTACTCGATGGGAGGCGTTCATACCGATACCTACGGCGCTACTCCAGTGAGAGGTCTTTGGGCAGCTGGAGAGGTAGCATGCGTCAG
>CAZFIJ010000060.1:0-32319 GCA_964519515.1 uncultured Nitrososphaerota archaeon | reverse complement strand
CTCTTACTATAGGTCCGATCCCTCCCTATCGACTAGGAGCTTCGGCAAACCATACGTAATCAGGCTATGGTCTCGTTTCTATCATCAATTCGCCCTGCTGGATGTATTATACAGGAGATAAATCATTCTATTCCTTTTTATTTTCGATCTGAAAACTGTCGTTCAATAACTAGAGCTCTCATTCCTCGGGGACGCGTAAGAGATAACTAATGTAAATTTTCCAAACAATTCCACATTATATTGAATGATCACTATATTAAGCAGTATTAAAAGTAATAATCTTTGTGGATTTACTCCCTATATAAGTTCGTATTGCTGAGACTTAAATCAAGATAAGCCCCTCAGCCTCCCGACGATCTCATTGACATCCTTTATCGTTGTGACAGCTAGCGGGATCCTCATCACAGAAGCTAGCTTTATTCCTAACTCGTCCACGCTATCTGGCTGAGGGCCATGAAGCACTACTAAGCTGGGCCTCACATCGACGACCTTCAGGGCCACTAAGGGGCTCCTCCCAGCGGATACTCTCGTGAATATCAAAGCCCTCTCAGTAGAAGTCCCGAAGAGCCTCATGAAATCCGATCCACTCAGATTGAGGATCGCCCTAAGGCTATCTATTACCGTATAGCCATGCACATACGTCGGTTGAGGGGCTTCTACAACTATCCTACCATCTATCGCCTCGAGGAACCTCTCCAGTTCAATTGGTAATGTGTACTCATTCATATCTATGACGCTAGATAAGAGAGGGACTAGTCCTGTCGTCCTCACTAAGGACCTCAGTATGGCCCCCCCTCTCTTCTCATCCTCCTCTATTAAGGCCATCACGAACCTCTTAAGCACGGAGGAGCCAGGGCTCTTCCTCCTACTCGATTCATAATCCGAAACCACTGAAGCAGATACCCCGAGAGCCCTAGCCAACTCACTCTGTTTAACTCCGAAGTACTCCCTCCACTTCCTCATCGCTTGACCTATATTATCGCTGAAGAGTATATCTCCAGCTACTTTCTTCGCGACTACCTCTTTCAATATCCTCCTGTGGTAATTCGATAGAAGTTCCCTGTCGATATCATCGCCTACATCCATCGATACCACTTGTGCCTCCATATAGCTCCCAATTATAAAGTCTTCGGTGTTCAACGATCATACATCAACGAACATACCCTCGGATAACATTATCCTCCTCAATATCCCGAGGAATTCCCGATCTTTATGCTCTATCTCCCTTACTTTCCCAAATTCTCTCGCTATCATCACGGAGACGATGTGATGACAAGCCCCCCTCTTTCCCCTGATTACGACATTTAAGTAGTAATCCATGCAGGAGCAGGACCCCTCTTCCAGGACTATGTGATCGCTCGCTTCCCCTCTCACGATGTAAAAGTATCTACCGCTAGGGGAGAACACATGTCTCTCGACCTTATCCCTCAGAGCATACTTGAGGGCCTTTATCGCGCTCCTCCAGGGGAGAGAGGAGAGCACTGAATGTATTTTAATCCGCTTGACCTCATCATCCAAGGATGAGACCTATCTGGGGGAGGCCGGCTATAGAGATAAACTTTGATGGTGAGGCCTGGGTCCTCGTAGCGGACCTTCACGTAGGCTACGAGATCGAGTTAGCGAGTCAAGGTATTTACATACCCGACCAGAGCGAGAAAATACTAGGAAATCTTATCTCATTAGGTGGGAAAAATTTATTCATTGCTGGGGACTTGAAGCACTCCATAGGCCTAATTTTCAGCCATAGGATTAAGGATTTCATAGAGAAACTCTCTAAAAGTTTCGATAAAGTCGAGGTCGTCCAAGGGAACCATGATGGAGGGCTCCCGAGTTTAGCGAGGGATAATTTCACGGTTCATGGGAGCAGAGGGGCGGCTTTAGGCGATGCTTGGATCTTCCACGGTCACGCGTATCCAGAGAAGGAGTCATCTTCATACGACTTCGGGATAATGGGGCATGTCCATCCATCTATATCCTTGAGAGGGATTGGTAGGATCCCCGTCTGGGTCATCGGGGATTCGATATGCGAGGGGCTCCCCAAGACTATAGTGATAATGCCAGCATTCAATACATTGATAGGATATGGTGATATCCTCAACCCCGGAGATTACGGGCCCATATTCCCGAGGTGCCTCGATCCAGACTCCACAGATGTCCTCACGCTAGATGGGGAATATCTGGGCACTCTCTCCTTCTTAACTAATAGTGATAGTTGAGGGTCCATCTCTAGCTCCTCGGGACATTCCATGGTGAGTTGATTCAGTGAGAGGCTGAGATCCCTCGACATCTGGTAAAGCTTATATATCGAATCCTCGCCCTTCGGGGAGGGAATATTGGAGGGCTGGGATGTCGTCGTCGTTGGGGCCGGTCCATCCGGGCTCTTCTCAGCGATTGAGATAAAGAAGATCGTTCCAGAGGCCAAAGTACTCGTAATCGAGATGGGAAAGGATTTAGAGGATAGAAGGTGCCCCCTGAAATCCATTGGTAGATGCGCTGTCTGTCAGATCTGCGATATCGTCTCGGGTTTCGGGGGCGCTGGTACCTTCAGCGATGGGAAGCTCAACCTGACTAAGGATGTCGGTGGTGACCTAGCCAGCTTGATAGGTGAGAGGGAGTTCTGGGATCTAGTCGATTATGTGGACGATTCCTTCCTGAAGCTCGGCGCTCCAGAGGAAGTCTACGGTGAGGATCAGGAGGAAGTGGAGAGGTTGAGGAGGAAGGCCCTGAAAGCGGGGCTCCTCTTAGTGCCGTTCAGGATAAGGCATATGGGGAGCGATGGAGGTTACAGAGTCCTACTGAACCTCAGGAAGTTAGTGGACGAGATGGGGATAGAGATGAAGTTCGGGGTGACTGCTAGTAGAATTCTAACGGAGAATGGGAGGGTATCTGGAGTATCTCTCTCGAATGGAGAGGAAATTATGGCTAAATACGTCGTCCTAGCTACTGGAAGGGTCATGGAGAGCTGGTTAGTTAGTGAGATGAGGAGGCTGGGGGTCAAGGTAGATGGGGGTAAGGTAGATCTAGGGGTGAGGGTCGAAGTCCCTTACGAAGTGATGCGTGAGTACACAGATGTCCTCTATGAGCCGAAGCTCATCTATTACAGCGATACGTTCGATGATAAAGTCAGAGTTTTCTGCGTCAACCCAAGGGGGGAAGTAGTCACTGAATCTTACTGGGGGATAGTGACCGTCAACGGTATCTCTAGGAATGACTTCAAGACGGAAAATACGAATTTCGCCCTCTTAGTGACGACGGAGTTCACAGCACCCTACAGAGACACGATCTCTTATGCTCTGAGTATAGCTAAGATGGCGAATGAGATAGCTGGGAATCAACCGATAGTTCAGAGGCTGGGGGATCTGAAGAGGGGGAGGAGATCTACGGAAGCTAGGTTGAGTAGGAGCATAGTGAGGCCTACTCTTCCGGGATCTACGCCAGGAGATCTGAGCTTCGTGTTCCCTTTCAGGTATCTGAAGGATATACTGGAGATGTTGCGCGCGATGAATGAGATAATGCCTGGAATATACTCAGATCACACCCTCCTCTATGGCGTCGAGGTTAAGTTATACGGGGCGAAGATAGATCTGAAGCCCAACCTCGAGACCAGAGTCATAGAGGGCCTCTACGCTGGGGGAGATGGTGCGGGAGTGTCGAGGGGTCTAGTTCAAGCCGCAGCTTCAGGGGTATGGATAGGGAGAGATATAGCTAAGAGGCTCTCCCACGATTGATGTCCCGATCTGAGTAAGAGGATCCCCGATATCAGCTCAATTGTTGAGAATTTTAGTGAGTTGAGGACACATACCCCTCCACCTCTTAATGGAAATGAATTTTTCCACGCTAATTCCCCCGATACCTCTCGATCAGACTAGGAGGATTGATATAGAGCTCATGAATCATATCTATGCAGAGAGAACTCAAGGTCACTGAGATCTCTCTGAAGGTATTGTTGAGGCTGAACGATCGCGCCGGGAGGAAATTTTATTAGTTTTTACTCACCTTTTTATATGTTAGGGAAAAGGTGTTGGAGATGTCGATAGGCCCTAGGGAGGAGAGGACCTTCAAGAAAAAATACGGGAGTTATTTGAAGATATTGAGGGAACTCAACATAAAAAATCCTGAGGAAGTAGCTGCTCTCCTAGCTGTAGCTGAGATTTTGACGAGCTATGAGAGAGTTGATGTGAAGGTATGATCATATTTTGGCCTTTATCTCCTCAGCCTTCTTCTTGACGTTTTGTAGAACGTCCAGGAATAAGTTGTTCCCATGGGAGTCTATAGCTACCATCGTCGGGCCGAAGTTCTCAACCTCGACGACCCACATAGCCTCTGGAACCCCCAAATCAAGCCAATGAACATCCACAACTCTTTTAACAGCATTAGTCGCTAGAACGGAGACTCCTCCAGGATACGCGAGGTAAGCTGCTCCGTACTCCTTCATCCCCTGAGTGGTCCTCTCGAATAAGCCGCCTTTCCCTATTATGAGCCTCACCCCGAATTCCCTTATGAAATCAGCCTCAACGCTCTCCATCCTAGCGCTAGTCGTCGGGCCGAAGCCGTATATCTTCCACTCCCCATCCACTTTGCCGACTATGGGTCCGCAGTGATATAAAGCCATTCCCTCCAGCTTAACCGGCACTTTATCCTTCTCACCCTTTGAAGCGAGTTCCAAGGCCCTTCTATGTACCTGATCCCTTCCAGTTATTATTATCCCATCTAGATATACGACATCTCCTACTTTCAACTTCCTAACTTGTTCCTCAGTAACGGGGGTCCTCAACCTATACTCTGCCATAAGATCACCTCCCTTAAGGCGGTAAAACGATCTTTAAATTACCGTCCCTATCGAAGATCCCCTCTGCCCTCCTGAAGGCCCAGCATTGGGTACTTATACCCACGGGGAGGCTGGCTGGGTGCTTGTGGGCCCACTCCACCTTGACTCCTAGGGCGTAAGTCTTACCCCCTAGCCCCATCGGCCCTATTCCAAGTGAATTTATCATCTCTAAGAGCTCATTTTCCAGTTCAGCGAGCTTTGGATCGGGATTAGGCTCGTTAAGCCTCCTGAAGGTCGCCTTCTTCGCGAGCTTTATCGCTAGATCGGCGCTCCCCCCGACGCCGACGCCCACTATTATCGGTGGGCAGGGCATGGGACCAGCATCAACCATAGCATCTATAACAGCTCTCTTTATGCCCTTTATACCAAGCACAGGGCTTAACATGTATATCTTCGATGTGTTCTCACTTCCTCCTCCCTTAGCTAGGAAGAGCACCCTCATCTGATCCCCGGGAACGAGATCTAAGTGTATTATAGGGACGTGCCTGCCCGTATTATCCCCGGGGTTCTCACCAGTCCAAGGGTTCACTGTATTAGGCCTCAGGGGTATCTCAGCCGTTGCCCTCCTGACAGCCTCCTCTATTACTGACTTGACCTCGGACCTCATTGGAAAGTCATCACCCAGCTCTATGAAGAACGTTGGAGTCCCGGTATCCTGGCACATCGGCATCTTAAGCTTATTTGATGCATCTATGTTCTTCAAAATTGCCTCTAAGTTTGCTCTAGCGACGGGATTGTCCTCAGATTCGTATGCCTTGATCAGAGCATCCTTGACATCCTTAGGGACATTAAAAGCAGCTTCTCGCATCATCTTAACGATACCATCTATAATTGAGCCCCTCAGATCTCCCATCGGAAGCCCCTCTTTCACACCGGGTATAAATTATTAACTTTTCTGATGCCGCTCTCACCCCTCACCGGGAAGGGATCTCCAGAGGATACCAGGGCAGCAGGGGGGAAGGGGAGAAAGAGTTAAAATATTACACTGATTTTGACAAGAGAGACCCGAGCTTCCTTATCCCCTCATCTATCACCGCTGGATCATTGTAAGAGTAACCCAATCTCATCCCGTTCTTAGGCGTCCTCTCTCTTACATCCACCAGACTTCCATCCGATGGATCGTAAATGCGGCCTGTAAGTGGATAGAAAGCCTCCCCTGGAACATAAAGAACATCATTCGGTATCGCTACCTCCTCTAAGAACTTCTTACTATCAAAATCCTTTCTGGATGATTCCCACCATATGAAGAAGCCACCCGTAGGATCTGTCCTCGTTCCATCCGGGAAGCTCTCATCTATAGCCTTAGCCATGGCCTCATATCTCTTCCTGTAGCCCTCCCTGACCTTCTCTATGAACTTTGGGAAGTAGAACTCGTAGTAAAGTTTGGCCATCTTCTGCGTTATCGTGGGCGTGCAGAGGTCATAGTAACCTTTGGCTTTTACGACTTCCTCTCTTATCTCGGGAGGCATCAAGTTATATCCGATCCTCAGGACCGATACCTCCTTGCTAGTGGTCCTCATATATATCACAGTGCTGCCCTCCTCATCTAAGGCCCTTATAGGCCTGATCCTCTCTCCCCTGAACTGGATCTCCCTATAGGCTGCATCCTCCAATAGGTAAATTCCGTTCTCCTTAGCTATCTCCAGGAGTCTCCTCCTCCTACTCTCAGGTAATGTCGTTCCCGAAGGATTGTCAGAGTCTGGAACGACATAAATAAGCTTTGGTTTCTTTCCGAGCTCCTTTTGAGCCTTCTTTATCGCGTCCTCAACGTAATCTGGTATTATGCCATCTTTATCTCCCGGGACAGCTATCGTATCCCCATAGAGCTTCGTGACTACGTTGACGAAACCTAAGTAGACAGGAGCCGGGACTATCACTATATCTCCGGGATTCAAGAGGACATCTAACGCTAAATAGATCATCTGTTGAGAGCCCGTCGTGACGACGACTTGCTTCCATCCCTCATCCTTATCCAGGTTTATTGAATCCCTCTCCCTCAGGAAGTTCGCCAGAGTTTTCCTCACGTCTGGTAAGCCATCTGTAGGACCGTAATTGTAGTCCTCTATCACATCTATCTCCCTTCCCGAGAAGACGCTCTCTAGCTCCTGAAGGGCCAGCCTCATCAAGATCATCGGGAAGGCCCCGGTAGGTATTACGCCGGGTTTACCCCCTGCGAAGTAATACTTGACATTATATCTGAGAAGTCTCCTTATCTCCGACTCAGGGATCAGCTTAGTCCACTTAGCTAGCTCCACACCGGACGGCGACAAGCTTACACCTCATCATCTTCCAGGAAAATAATTTAATAGTATTGGGCTCCGACAAATAACGTTTAGGAAAATTATTTAACTAAGCAGGCATCATTTTCTCAAGTATTCAATCAATTTCCTAATAAAATCCCAAAAAATAACGTGATTTAACGTTAAAAATCACCCTTAGGGGATTCAATCCCCCTACCACTTCGGCCTCCCTCTGTAACTCTCATCCCTTCCTCTGAAATCTCTCCTTCTCCTCTGGGGCCTGAAATCTCCTGAAGCCCGGGGCATATCTTCAGGTATCTCCTCAGCTTTCACGAAGCCTTCATCATCTGTCTCAACGAAGCTACCCATGTTCCCTAAGTTAAGTTGGACCTTCTCCCTATAGACAGTCGTGAAAGCGTTCTGTAGCTGTACCACCTTTCCCTCCTTCAATTTCCCAGCATGGTCGCCCCATAGGACTAGGACCACTCTACCTGTCTCGTCCCCGACTGTCGCTTCTGAGAGGGTTCTAGGACCCCTCTTCGTCTCAACAACTCTAGACTCACCAACTTCGAGGACCCGGACCTTCACATTCACACTATTTTCTCCGGGTCTTAGATCCAATACCTTCCGACTCGTCGACATACTACTCGCCTCGAAGGCGTTGCCTAACTCCCAAGTCCCGCTATTTAAACGTATGCCCCGAGCATTCATCATTACAAAAGTTGGAAATCATGATCTGAGATCGATGTGAATTCTAATTTTTATCATTATAGTAGAGGATATCACGATTAATTCTAACATATTTCGAATATTAACTAAATAAAATTCATGAGCTACATGTCTGAAGCCTAAATGATAAACATTAAAAATCATGAACTCGTGTATGAGCGGGAGATGAAGGAGTATGGCCAATGATATCAACGTTAATGAGTTAATCCTAGATATAAGGAGAATTTTGGGGAACAGTCTCACTAGGAGATTTATAAAAATGATCGGAAAGCCCTTAGATATAGTGAAAATACTCTCAATTTACGCCGGATTGGAGGATCCATCATCTGCGAAGGAGAGAGTCCTCTCCGAGATGATGAGCTACATACTGTCTAGATCAGCAGATAAGTTCGGATTCGATGAATCCGTCCTGAAGGAGAGGCTCAAGGATCCTTACATGAGGAGGGGAATAGCTAATATATTACTTGGCATCGCTTATTACGGTATAACGAGACCTCAGAAATTATACTCGCCTTTCATGGTCGTCTGGGACTTCACGAAGAGGTGTAACCTCTCCTGTCTTCACTGCTATGCGAGTGCCTCACACCTGCCGCCACCAGATGAGCTCAAGCTCGAGGAGAGGCTCTCCGTTCTGGGTCAACTCGATGAAGCTGGAGTCGCTGCTATTTCCTTCTCAGGAGGAGAGCCCTTAATTGTCCCTGATTTCTGGGAAGTAGCTCAGAGAGCTGCTCAATCTGGGATGTACATCAGCGTAGCGACAAATGGTACTCTGATAAGGCCCGATGTAGCGAAGAGACTGAAGGAGATCGGAGTGAGGTATGTTGAAGTCAGTTTGGATTCGCCGAATCCTGAATCGCATGACAGCTTCAGGGGGATAAGAGGTGCATGGGAGAGATCTGTAGAGGGAATAAAGAACGCTAAGAGCACTGGAATAGATGTCGGAATCGCTATGACGATAACTAGAAAGAACTATAAGGAGGTGGCGGATATGATAAAGTTAGCGAAGGAGCTGGGAGTGGATAGGTTCATAGCCTTCAACTTCATACCGACTGGGAGAGGGAAGGACATAATTGAGTACGATTTGAGCCCGAAGGAGAGGATGGAAGTCCTAGAGCTCCTATACTCTGAGCTCTCGAACGGTTTCCAGGCTTTCTCAACTAGTCCGCTATATGCGATAGTCTCCCTGAAGCATACCGATAAGGGAGGGAAGCTCACCCCGACTCACTTCGCCGAACTAGCGATTCCCGAGGAGTACATGTCGATGGGATTCGCCCTAGCTGAGTTCCTAGGTGGTTGCGGGGCTGGGAGGATATATTGCTCGATAGAGCATAATGGCGATATTCAGCCGTGCGTCTTCATGCCCATAGTAGTGGGGAACGTCTTGAGGGATGGTTTCCTCAAGGTCTGGCATGAGAACGAACTCCTGAATAAGCTCAGGGATAGGGATGACTTTAGATACGCATGCTCAACGTGCAGCTATAGATACATATGTGGAGGATGTAGGGCCAGGGCCTTAGCTTATTATAACGATCCTCTCGGACCAGATCCAAGTTGTGAGTTCAATGAGAAACTTTGGGATGAGTTGAGAGCTATCTCTATTTATCACTGAGCTTCTCCAATATTATATCAACTAATTTCGTTTTTCTATTCGCTAAGAGCATGAAAATCGCTCCTTCCCTCTCTGAGAATCTTATTATTTCCTGAGCAGAATCTGAGCGTTCATCAACATAGATACACTTCTCACCTACGTATCTAGCTACGGATTTTGCCCCGAATCCGCTAACGAATATCTTGATGATGAAATCCCTCTCAGAGAGGTCTCTGAGGAATCTAGCAAATAAGGAAGTCCTGTCTCTCCTGTCCCTCCTGAAATTCGCGGATATCACGAACTTCCTCCCGTATTTTCTCGAGAAGTAATTTATCAATATCTCAGCGCTCTCGGGATCGTTCACCTTCGAACCATCGTACCATAGTAACTCCCCCTTCCTCCTCACGCTGAGCCCCCTCTCTATCTCCTCCATCAGTTCTCTCCTCTCCTCTTCGCTCAAAGTCTCTCTCATCAGCTTGAGGACCTCTTCAACTATGCCTATTGATTCTGAACACGGAATACCGTAATTCCTCGCTCTTATGTAATGAGCTCCAAGTCTCTCAGCTCTCCCCTTTATTATCTCCTCGATATCGCTTCTTTCCTCCCCATTGATGACGAATCCTGTGAATTCGTTGAATGAAGAGGCTATCGATTTAGCTATCTCGATCTTACTCTCGCCCAGGAACTCCGTATGATCGAGTCTAACGTTAGTTATAGCGATGACCTCCGGTTTGATTATCCGATGGAAGACTCTCATCGTATAAGGGGTTATCGCTTGATTCTCTATTATCGCAACATCATGAGGAATTTTCATCACCTCAAAGTTCTCATCAAGAACGGATTTGGGCCTCCTTATCCTTACTACTTCCTCTCCCACCCACAACAGAGCTTCATCTCCCGTCGTCTTAGACACGACCCTCAGCCCTCTCCTCACTAGTGTCCCATGAAGCATTTTCACTGTGGTCGTCTTCCCACGTATCCCTGAGATAGAGATCCTCAAGATAACCACCTAACGACCCAATAAATCATATAGGAAAGTAAAAATACTGCTAGGAATAGAGAAGCTGTCTTGACCTGATCTCTGCTCGAGTGAGTATCGTATGCCATCTGGCCCGATAGCATCGCTAATACGAGGGATAGGGGATCTGAGGACGCTAAGGAGTATGGGAGCATTAAGTTAATTGATATGAAGATCTGCGCGTGGAAGATCCTCATCCCATATATGAGGAATCTCTTGAATAGGAACTCCCCGAATACTAGGGATATCAAGAAGCAGACCGAGAACATCACAAAAAATATAGGTTTATCTATTGCGTAAACAGCACCTATTACTGGGTAAGGGACCACATTTCTGACATTATACCGTACGAATAAAACATAAGATAGGAGGATCATCGAGGACGATACTGCATACTCCAAGAGCATGTTTAGAACTTCCCACCCATCCTTTTTTATCTATTACACGTAGGAATGCGTGAAAGGTAGCTTGAAATTTTTTAACATTAATTTCTGAGGGTCCCTCCATGGTAGGGAAAAATTTTTAAGAAAAAGGTTCTCGATGACCCGGACCGGAGGTGTCCGTTATGGCCGAGGAGTTGAATCCATGGGAGAATGCCCTTAAGCAGCTGGATAAAGCTGCAAAAGTTTTAAAACTGGATCCGGGGATGCATCAAATCCTTGCAACGCCGAAGAGGGTGCTGGAGGTCCAGCTCCCAGTCAGGATGGATGACGGCTCGATAAAGGTCTTCATAGGATGGAGGGTCCAACACAACGACGCTAGAGGTCCTTTCAAGGGCGGGATAAGGTACCATCCGAACACGAACGCGGATGAAGTCAAGGCTTTAGCTATGTGGATGACCTGGAAGACAGCTGTAGTCGATGTCCCCTTCGGCGGTGGAAAGGGTGGAGTTAGAGTCGATCCGAAGGCCTTGAGCCCGGGCGAGTTGGAGAGGTTAACGAGGAGATATGCATATGCTATTGCCCCGATAATAGGCATCGATATAGATATACCCGCTCCTGACGTCTACACGAATCCTCAGACGATGGCCTGGATAACAGACACTTACAGTGCGATAAAGGGTTACTTCGAGCCTGGCGTGATAACGGGCAAGCCCCTCGAGGTAGGGGGGAGCGAGGGGAGGAATGAGGCGACAGCTAGAGGGCTTCAGTATGTCACAGAGGAGGCATTGAAAGTCCTAAATATGGATCCAAAGAAAGCAACGGTAGCAGTTCAGGGTTATGGAAACGCTGGTTACTTCTCCGCTAAATTCATGAAGGAGCTCGGCATGAAGGTCGTCGCCGTCAGCGATTCAAGGGGAGCGATATACAATCCCGATGGGCTAGACCCTGAGAAAGTCTTGGAGCACAAGAATAAGACGGGTTCTGTCGTCGGGTTCCCAGGGGCTACTTCCTTAGATAATGATCCTCAGAGGGCCAATGAAAAGTTACTGGAACTCGATGTCGATGTACTCATACCCGCTGCTGTGGAGAACGTCATAACTGATAAGAATGCCGACAAAATTAAGGCTAAGCTCATAGTCGAGGCAGCGAACGGACCGACCACACCTGAGGCCGATAGTATACTCTACGAGAGGGGCGTAGTAGTGGCTCCCGATATACTCGCTAACGCGGGAGGAGTCACTGTGAGCTACTTCGAGTGGGTGCAAGCTAGGACGAGGGAGTTCTGGGATATAGATACCGTGAGGATGAAGCTCAGGGCCAAGATGACGAAGGCCTTCAGAGACGTATATGACATGCACAAGGAGCTGAAAGTAGATATGAGGACCGCTGCCCTCTGCTTAGCGGTTAAGAGGGTAGCTAAAGCTATTGAACTGAGAGGGATCTGGCCCTAAATAATACTCTCAAATAAAAATTTTTCTTTAATAAAAACTTCTTTTTAATTCTCCTCTCTCAAATTCTTAGTGGTGTGGAGCCTTATCTCCTCGATCCTCTCCCTCCGCATCGGAAGCTCTGATCTCTCAGGTAGCATACCTTGAGGTCTGAACATCGCGATAAGCACTATTATAAGTCCTATGAGAATGTACTCTAACCAGTTTGGGTTTATTGGTATGATTGTCTCTAAAGCTGTCTTATAGGCGAATATGAGACTCCTTAGAGTGGAGAATATGAAAGTACCGATTAGTATTCCCATGTTATTTCCAGTACCACCCAGCATCATGAAAGCCCAGGGCCAGAAGGACCAAGTCACCCTGTTGTATGTGTAGGCCTTGAGGCTCATCGTATAGAGCGTCCAAAGGGCGCCTCCTATCGCAGCGATTGAGCCCCCTATGATCAAAGATTGGGTCCTGAGCTTAACGATATCCTTGCCATAGACCCTAGCAGCTAGCTCCATATCCCTCATAGCCTTCAAAGACCTCCCGAATGGGGACCTTATGAGTAACTGAAGGTAGAAGTATACTATTACAGCTATCAATAATATAACAGCTGTGCTGAAAAGGAACCTTGCCTGACCCGTCCCGACGAACCTGAAGACATCTGGTACCATTATACCCTCTGTTCCCCCGGATATTGGATCATAGTACTTAGCGATCGTCTGAACTGCCTCACCGAATGTGAGTAAGGTGATCCCCAAGTATGCCTCTCGAAGCCTTATTGCTGGATAAGATGCCACGTAACCTATTATTCCGCCCATAAGTGCTGCTATCATGAGTGAGAGGATTAGCATGAGTATGGAATCTACCGGATTCGAGCTCAGCCTCTGATTTAGTTCCTCGACTATCCTTATGTTAGTAGATCCAGTGACATACTCATCACCGCAGGGGAGGCCGTAATAAGAAGCGATCAGCCTACCCGCTATGGAGCCAGCCCCTATTGCACCGACTAGAACAGCCAAAACCCTTCCGAATTGAGGTATTCCAGCTATACCGGCTTCTAAGTTGAGGCTTAGAGTGACTATGAGGAAAATCCCGAAATTAACGAGTATGTTCAGGAGGAGTGGATTCGCAAGTAGATCTATCGAACTCCCCAAAGTGATCACCTCCTCAGGACCTTCCTCCAGTTGAAGGCCCCTATACCATTCGGATACACTAGTAGGAATACCGCCATCACTAAGAGCGGGATGAGGGGTTGGTATACGATGAGGTTCCTCGAGATGAAAGTGGCCAGGAGAGTTATTATGATGTACTCACTTAATCCGATGAGGTAACCACCAGCAAAACTTCCGAAAAGCGAGTAAAGACCGCCAACTATAGATCCAGCGAACTCAGGAACTATTAAGAGGTTACCTATAGCTGGTGTTCCTGTTACCACCATCGAGAGGATCGCTCCAGCTAGTCCAGCGAGAGCCCCACCGATGAACCATGAAGCTAAATAGACACGCTCCGGATTTATGCCGATTATCTCTGCAAGCGAAGGACTTTCTATTGTAACTCTTATTGCTATTCCAAATTTAGTCCGATTTAGCAGGTAGTGTAGGGATACTAGAGTAAATATCACGAGGGTAATGGAGACTAGGGGAATAGCCCTCACTGCGAAACCTCCCATTTGGGCTATTGTGATGTCATCAGTTGTTAGGACCACAAGCCTCGCATTTATTTTGTATTCTTGAGTCAAATAATCAGCAAAAACGTTCAGAAAAGCAAAATATATGAGGTCTATTCCGAGTGTTGACATCATTAATGTTATCATATCTGCCCTCCTTCTCAGCAACCACCTGTTGACAGTGAGGTAGATCGCGACACTAAGTAACCCCGATATTATCGCTGATAATGGAAAGAATATATAAGGATTGCCGATTTCTCTGAAGAAGAGTTTACTGAATGAGAAGACTACGTAGAAACCCCATGCAGTTAGAGAAGCATGAGCGAAGCTGAATGTACCGGTTGTCATATAGATCAGGGTTATCCCGGCCGCAGCTAAAGCTATCGCACTTGAGTAGCTGATCGCCGTCAGCACTATATCAAACATCGCGACAACCCCCAGCTCAAGAGATTTTGGGAGGAGGGGATATCGAGGATTTAAGCTTTGAGTTCATTCTAAACTGACCTATTTCACTCAGATTTTTTATTAATATAAAGTAGTAAATTCTGTGTATTTTTTGTTGATATTGACAGAATTTCTTTAAAAAAATTCCTGTGAAATTGATGAAAAGAGGAGAAATAGATGGTGGAGTTTGATCCACACACAACAGTTAAAAGTCGGTTTTAATCCCCGCAATCAACTCAGATGGGGGAGTGCCATGAGCAGAGCATCTTACTTTCTGATATTGGTAGCCCTCATCATTGGAGCAGCCATAGGTTATGCAGT
The DNA here is from genome assembly GCA_964519515.1 of uncultured Nitrososphaerota archaeon. Taxonomy (GTDB): domain Archaea; phylum Korarchaeota; class Korarchaeia; order Korarchaeales; family Korarchaeaceae; genus Korarchaeum. The sequence continues at coordinate 17,669 of CAZFIJ010000060.1, read as the reverse complement.
AGGAGCAGGTAGCGGAGCCACCTCAACTGTCACTCACACAGTGACTTCAGCACCTGAATCCGCGGGGTTAAGCGGAGATGTTTATATAGGGGCTCTCCTTCCACTCACAGGACCTCTGGGCTCATTCGCTGAGAATGATATGGTCGCATTGAGGCTCGCGGAGAAAGACGTGAATGATTGGTTGGCGCAAATCGGCAGTAAGTGGAGAATAAAGGTCCTGATTGAGGATACTGCAGTAGATCCGAAGCAAGCATTGGATAAATTGCAGACCTTACATTCAAAAGGAGTGAAGATATTCATAGGGCCTATGGCGAGCTCCGAAGTGAAGGAGGTTAAGGGATACGCTGATGCTAACAAGCTACTCGTGATATCCCAGAGCTCTACCTCTCCAGCGCTTGCGATCCCTAACGATATGGTCTATAGGTTCTGTCCTCCCGATGAATTCCAGGGAATGGCCTCCGCTAAGGCCACCTATGAACTCGGAATAAGGAACGTTGTAATCGTATGGAGAGGAGATACTTGGGGCGATGGGCTCGTTGAATCATATGAGAAGGCGTTTTTGAAGCTAATCGAGCAGAGTGGAGAAAAAGGTGAAGTCTGGGGCAAAAACAATGGGAAGGGCATTAGATACGACCCTGATTCTAAGGAATTCAGTGCAATAGCCTCCCAATTAGCGAATGCTGTTCAGGAACTTGTGAATAAGTATGGGGTCGATAAAGTTGGGGTTTATTATGCCGGTTACGGTGAGTACATCCAGTTCGCAGCTGCGGCATCGCAGTACGATATATTGAGGAGAGTCAAGTGGATCGGCTCAGATGGGACGGCCCTTTTAGGGGACATTCAGACGAATGAGAACGCAGCTAAATTCGCCTATGAGACTAGATTCATAAGCCCGATGTTCGGTACTCCCTCCCCACTTCAGGAGAAGATCTCATCTGAGGTAAGGAGGCAACTAGGGAGGCTTCCTGAGAGCTACGCTTATGTCTCATACGATGCAGTCTGGATAGTCGCTGTAGCCCTTGAATTCGTCGATAGCTACGATCCCGTAGCTGTAGCTAAGGTTATACCCTTCATAGTTCAGAAGTGGTACGGGGCGACCGGTGTATTCCAGTTGAATGAGAACGGTGATAGGGCTTTCTCAGATTACATGTTCTGGATGGTCGTTCCATCGAGTAAGGGCTATGAGTGGGAGTTAGCTGCTAGCTACTCGTATGAAAAGAACAGTGTAACTTGGACAGAAACTTTCATTAAACTCTTAAGTGAGAGCTGATCTTTTTTATTTTTTCGAATAGATATCTAAAATTTTCTATCTTTTGGTCCTGACAGGAAATCATATTTCGGTTTTTGGGGTGATTTAATGAGATGCTTATGTAGACTAGGTAGCACTACAATATTAATTCTCGAGTCGAAGCGGTATCCGGGTGCCCTCAAGATGGATGAGAGGAGGCCCATCATCCTGAAAACGGAAAATTTAACGAAGAGATTCGGTGGTCTGACGGCGCTTAATAAAGTATCTATAGAGGTGAAGAAGGGTTCTCTAACGATGATTATGGGTCCAAATGGATCTGGAAAGACCACTCTGGTAAACGTCTGTTCTGGGATTCTGAAGCCTGATGAGGGCAGGATATTCTTCGATGGTAAGGACATAACGGGCGCTCCTCCACATGAGATCTATAAGTTAGGATTCATCAGAACATTCCAGATCCCGATGCCATTTCTGAAACTTAATGTCCTTGAAAATGTGCTCGTGGCAATGAAGAACTCAGGCGAGAGCCCATTAAAGGCTCCGTTGAGGCCTCTCTGGATGAAGGAAGAGGAGGAGAATGTTAAGAGAGCGATGGAGATCCTCGAGAGGGTCGGGTTAAGTGACTCATGGGATAAAGAATCTTTCAAGCTTGGGGGAGGTCAGTTAAAAATGTTGGAAGTTGCTAGGGCCTTAGCAGCTGGAGCTAAGTTGATCGCGTTAGATGAGCCGATAGGGGGAGTGGATCCAGCTTATGCGAACGAGATCCTCAGATACTTGAGCGATCTAAGGAAAAATTTAGATATTACGCTCCTCCTCATAGAGCATAGGATAGACCTCGCTCTACCATTCGCTGATTATGTTTACGTTATGGATAGAGGTGTCGTGATCTCGCAAGGGACTCCTGATGAGGTCTCTAGCGATCCCAAAGTATTAGAAGTATATTTGGGGTGATAATTTGAGTAAAAAGATTATTGAAGTCAGAGATCTTTACGCTGGCTATGGGAAATTCAAAGTTTTGTTCAATATAAACTTCAGCGCTAACTCGGGGGAGATAACAGTGATAGTAGGGCCCAACGGCGCAGGTAAGACCACGCTGCTAAATAGTATAATGGGCATAGCGACAATTTACTCGGGAAGCATTAAATTTGAAGATATGGAAGTCACGAAATTGCCCGTTTATAGGAAAGCGAGGATGGGTTTAGCTTATTTACCACAATATGGGAATATCGCAGCAGGTTTGACTGTTGAAGAGAATCTAAGGATCTCAGGTTATCTCTTAAATCAGGATGAGATAGATGGAAGGATCTCAGATATCTTAGAGATGTTCCCAAGGCTGAAGGAGTTCTTGAAGAGGAAAGCTGGTACTTTGAGCGGGGGAGAGAGGAGGATGCTCGCTATAGGGATGGCTCTCATGAGGAAACCCAAGGTCCTATTGCTAGATGAGATAACTACGGACTTAGCGCCTTTAGTGGTTAATCAGGTACTGAGCAAGCTGGCTGAGTTGAGGGATTCATTCGGGCAAACTATAGTGATCGTAGAGCAGAACGCGAAGAAGGCCCTCGAGTTAGGGGATAAGGGTTACCTCCTCGTGAGCGGGGAGGTGAGGTATGAGGGCGATGCCAAGGAGCTGTTGAGTCATCCCCAATTTTCGAGGCTTTATCTGGGAATATTGAGATGAATTCTAGGTTTTATTTGAACAACATCCTTTTTATTTTAATACCCCTCTTGAGCAGAAGGTGGTAGTGTGTCGATAGAGGATGCCAAGCGTTTTATCCAATCCGCCTATCCAATAACATATCCCGTGATTTTTGAGAGAGCTAAGGGCATCGAAATTTGGGATGTCGAAGGAAGGAAATATCTAGACTTCCTTGCAGGTATAGGAGTGATGAATTACGGCCATTCCCACCCAAAGATAGTTAAGGCTGTCCAGGAGCAGATAGAGAAGCTCTCGCATGTTGCAATGCTTTACTATAATGTTCCAGCTATCTTACTAGCCAAGAAATTAGCTGAAATCGCGCCAGGAGATTTGAGGAAGACATATTACGCTAATAGCGGAAATGAAGCTGTAGAAGGAGCAATTAAGCTAGCGAAGAAATACTCCGTGAAGGTCAAGGGAGGCACTGGCTCTCATGTAGTAGCATTCGATTGCGCTTTCCATGGGAGAGGAGGCCTCACGCTCACACTCACTGCATCACATAAGTACAAGAAGCTGATGGGCCACTTCGCCAGCTACCCTGGGGTAGTCCACCTCCCCACTCCCTATTGCTACAGGTTTCCAGGGGACGTTGAGACTTGCAAGCAGTACACACTCGAGAAAGTCGATGAGTGCATAAAGTATCGCTTGGGACCTGAGAACACAGCAGCTGTCATAATAGAGCCAGTGATAGGGGAGGGAGGCATAATAGTGCCTCCAGACGGTTGGTTGAAGGAGCTAGAGAGGATATGCAGGGAAAATGATGTATTGCTCATCGTCGATGAAGTTCAGAGCGGGTTCGGAAGGACAGGTAAGATATTTGGGCATGAATGGGAGGGCGTGAGAGCTGACATAATGACTATGGCTAAGGCCTTAGGCGCGGGCCTTCCTCTAGGTGGTGTAATGACGACTGAGGAGATCGATAAAGCTTGGGAGCCTGGAGACCACAACGTGACATTCTCAGGTAATCCTGTCGCTTGCGCAGCTGCTCTAGCTGGTATAGAGGTATTATTAGAGGAGAAGTTGCATGAGAACGCCCTCAAAGTCGGTAATTTCATAATGGGTAAGCTCAGGGATGCTGCCCTGAAGCCTGTAGGCGAGGTCAGGGGCAGGGGCCTCTTCATCGGCGTTGAGATCGTCAAGGATGGGAAGAAGCCAGATCCGGAGGCGACTAAGAGGATAGGGAATGAGATGTTCAAGAGAGGATACATAATGGGGACCGGCGGGATCTTCGGGAATGTAGTGAGGATAGAGCCCCCTCTCATCGTGACGATAGAGCAAGCGGATAAGATGACTGACGATTTGATAGATGTGATCAAGGGGCTTTAATCGGATCGGGGGGTCGATTACCCCTGGGTGGATCATCCGTCCCCATCAGTCTGGGATGGCTATCTCATCCCCCTCGGGATGAGAGTTGAAGCTTAATTAATCTTTTTCCTCATTGAGACTACCGGGCTCACTCACGACACCCCAATTCACTGGACTCCGAGCCGGTAGGATGTGCGATTGATTCGACCTGATGGCTAGCTAATTGAGTTCGAAGGGAGATAGTGAATAAAGAGTTGATATCTGAGGGATCATGTGATTTAGGATTTACATGGGGGGGTGCCCTTCACGTCAACTACACTCGCGTGCTCTAGGATAAGTTTCCCGCATAAGGGGGGAAGGCGATAAAGGTCTCAGCGGGGCTCTCGTATTATGCCCCATACCCTCATCTAGCGAGAGAGCTTCGATCGCCCATGCGTAATCACGCTAAATCACGCTTCTATCACCAATTCGCGATATTAAAGAACTCTGATCCTCCTTTTAGATCCCCTGATTGCTCTTGAAATCGAATGATGCCTCGAATGGGCCAAGCGTACCTCGTATCAGAGGTACTTTAGTAGCACTTCATGATGAGGGATTCTAATTCATTTCCTCTATCTCGGTCTATTTAAACTGATCAATTTTATTATTTTCACAGAAGTGAAATTAAAAATATTGAACAACGGAAGGCGGTCTATCGCACAATAAGTTTAGATAGACGTTGACTGTGATGAACCGGAGGTGAAGGGATGAACGGGTGGGATTATATACTTCTGACCGTGATATCAGAGGGGAGGTGCCTCGAGTTAAATGAAGCATAAGTCCAAGAGGGATCATTACGCTGATTATATCGTGAAAGCCGTGAGGGAGGACTCTCCGTGGATGCTGGATCTGAGAGGGGGGTTCTCGCTCTTACTACTGAGGGATCTCAATGTAGACGGTAGGAGGGTGAAATGCGGATTCTCAATGGAGTACAAGACATCTCCGAATAGCAATAGATCCGGTAGATTGAATCCCATGATTTTGATAGAGGACGGGGGTGAATGGAGGGTCTTAGACTCCTTATGGACGCTTGGGAGGATAGCTGGAGGGACAGCCGCTTCAGCTTTCTCCCAGAATCCCTCCCTCTTACTGGATCCCCTATCATCTATCGCTATAATTAGGAGAGTTTTAGCCAGGATTAGGGATATTGAAGTGTCTAATTTCAAAGATCTGACTGAAATTCTGAATTATCTCCCGGAGTCCTCAGTCATCGGTGAGAAATCGGAGGAGGAGATCAAGTTAGCTCTCGAATCTATCTCCGAATACCTGAGGGATAGGAACGTGAGCGCATTTGGGAGGATAAGCATCCTTCTGGGGAGTTGGTCGGTTGAAGAATTCAGAAGGAGATTTTCCCTCAGTCTAGAGGCGATAAGGATGATGGAGGAGGAAGCCCAACCCTTCTACGATGAGATATATCAGCTCGTCAGGGTAGATGAATTCGTATGCTTTAGGCAGGATGAATTCTCCCTCTCAGGGGAGGATGCCGAGATCTCACAATCCATCTCCTTGGGCTGGATCTTTTACTCCTTCGAGAGAAGCTCCTCTGGGGAGGGCATAAGTAAGGAGTACTATAATGAGCTCGGAAGGGCTCCTTTAGAGCATGAATTGGGTTTAGAGGACGCCGCTGGATGGAAGGATGTGATGGTGGAATACATGAGGAGGATATTAGATGGTTGGCTCTCTAAGAAGAAGAGGAGCTTATCGGAGGAACCTGAAATCGATGTTAAGAGTGAGACCCTGCAGAGGATGCTTAGAACGATATTAGGTGAGGAGTATAGCCTTAGTGGGAGCCTAGAGGGCTTCTTCTGATCTATCCTCAGTATACTGCATTTAGTGGATGTTATGAGCTGTTTGAGATAGGGCTTAATATAATCCCCCTCCCCCCATACGGGGGGGATCAATTTAATCGAACATTAAAAGTCGCTCTTCTAGTCTCTCTCAGTTAATTGAGCTCAATAGAGAATCATCCTAGGGAATACTATCTATTTTATCTTATTTGATCCCTATAGATCTCAGAAAATCTCATTATATTGAATTCGCGATTTTTATCGGCGTAGAGTTAGAAAAAGTCGAGTTGGCTCCCGATCTGACAGCAAAATTAAGATCTCTGAGAGCTTATCCTCAAACTTAGGGCAATTAGGCAGCTCTTCGTAATCTTTTTAAATAAATTGTGAGTCGTTTTATGTATAGGGAGGCGGAGGTGAGGTAAAAAATGGAGAGGGCCTTCGAATATCATGTGATTGGTGAGCTCCTCGGCGTCAGCAGGAATCTACTCGAGGATATCAGTTTCGTGGAGAGCGCGTTGATAGAATCCGTCATGAACTCCGGGCTTACGCTATTCGATATGATAACGATGCGGAAACCCAATGGCGGAGTCCTGAGCATCGCGATAATAGGGGAATCTCATGCTGCCGTTCACACCTGGCCGGAATCCGGGAGTGTAACAGTATCTATCTCCTCGTGCAAGGACGCTATCAGCACTTGGAGGGTCTTCTGGGAGCTCAAGAGGATATTCGGAGCTAGCGATCACAAGGCTATTGAGTTGAGGAGCGGAATCCTGTTAATGGAGAGAGCGAAGAGGGGTCTGCTAGAGGCTATTGTTTAACGATTACTTCCTCTTAACTTCAAACCTTATCCTTCCGAACCCCATGTTCCTCATATATCCTACTCCTATCAGCTCCCCGAACATCAGGTAAGTCGCTAACCATGTAGCCATCTCCTCATGCGACGATCTATGCCATTCAGGGTGATCTATCACCTTGTAGTTCACCCAGCCCATGAAACCGACGAATGTCTTCTCCCCACTCATCTCCACTGGTTTAGTCGTGCATAATTCGTATCCCGTCTCTACAACGCTGAGGTCAGCCCAAGTAGCTACTAATCTAGTTTCCGGGCCTTTCTTAGGTGAGAGGGCATTCCAGGCTGAAGCGAGAGAGGAGACGATGAGCCTGGGGTTCGGATAGAGGTAGCAGTACTGAGAAGTCGTCCTCTTGAAGCATGTCGGTGTGAGGAAGCGGAGCCTGAAATTCCTGCATGGATTCTCCTGAACGAAGTCCAGTATATTTATCTCCTGATGCGAGTATGACGTCACTTTAAATGGAATATCTTTTATTGTTATAGTCGGTTTTTTGAATATCCATGACTTTATTGCATCACTTATCACATTATCATTAAATATTATTATAGACCCTCTATACTCTGAGCCCATGTAAACTGACTCCTCCAAAGAGCCGCAAGGCATCTGCTTCCTCTCTTTCCTGAGGGCCTCAACGAATATCTTTTTAGAGGACATCTCCAGGGCTTTCGCGAGCAGAGGATCCTGAGAGGATATTGATCTCAGCACAGCGGCCCTGAAGAAGGGCCCCGTGAAAGGTATCACTCCGTCCCCCTGGCTAGTCGCTTCGACCTCTATTATCGAGATCATGATTTATTCCCTCACTTGACTTATCTACTCCATATTAAAAGGGAACCCGCTATCGGGTTCGAGGTGGATCTATGAGCTCGAGATGTCCGGGTAAGCCTATCGTCCTGATAGTAGGACTGCCCGGCAGCGGGAAGGATGAAGCTTCGAAAACGCTCGAGGAAGCTCTAGGTTATAAGATCATAAGGATGAGCGATTTGCTCATCGAGGAGGTGGAGAGGAGGGGGCTAAGTAAAACCAGGGAAAGCTTGAGATCGGTTGGTATCGAGCTCAGGAGGGAGAGAGGAGCTAGCGTTATCGCTAAGCTAGCTATAGAGATCATTAAGAGATCTCCTCCCCCCCGGTGCTATGTAGTAAATGGTATAAGAAATATTGAGGAAATTGATGAATTCAAAAAAGAGTTTGGAGAAGATGTGGTAACTATAGCAATATTATCATCTAAATGGTTGAGGTTCATCAGGACATCCCTCAGGAAGAGGGAGGGTTTCGATAGGGGGAGCTATGAGGAATTCCTGAGGGAGGATAGGGAGGAGATAGAGACTTTCCATCTCGGGGATGCCCTCGTCTACGCAGATCACTTCCTCATCAATGAGGGATGCCTTGAGGAGTTCAAGTGGAAGCTCCTCTCCCTAGTCACCGGCTGACGGATCTCCACCTCAGCTTAAGGCTATCTGCGAATTCGAACGCTTCTCTCATCTCATCTGAGCTGACCCTCCTATCGATCCCAGGTACTTGATGCGCTCTATACTCCGGCCTATATTGGTCCATTATGTTCACGAGAGCTCTAGGCATGTTCCTCGATATCCAGCTCAGTATCGGCTTAGTGCAACAGTCTAAATGATTCGGTAGGACTAGATGCCTCACTATCATCTCACTTGGCGGGAATTCATAAGCCATAGATAAGTTCCTCTTGACGACTTCCGAATACCTGGGGATTCCACTCAAGGTCTTGGCGCATTCATCTTTCCAATACTTGAAGTCAGGGAGCCAAAGATCTACGATACCGAGTAGGAGCTTCATGCTCTCCTCACTCATGTACATATTGGAGTTCCATATCACGGGGAAGTCCTCAGATGCGTATCTGAGGGAGAGCAATATCGTATGTATATTGGGGGTCGGCTCTCCACCGACTAAGTTGATGTTCCTAGCGCCCTTCCTCCTGAGATCGTCCATTAGAGCAGCTAATCTCTCAGGAGATACTATCTTCCCTGACTCAGGGAATTGAGATATATCCCAGTTCTGACAGTATATACACTTGAAATTGCAGCCTGAGAAGAATATCGTACCGGATGGGCTCACTGGAGGTTCTTCCCCCATGTGAATGAAGCTACTCGAGACCCTCGTTTCCCTCACCCTGCACACACCGGATTCTCTCTCGATCCTGTTGACACCGCACTTCCACTCGCAGAACCTGCATTTCCCCGCGAGCTCGAGAGATAGGTATACTTTGACATCTAAGAGGGATATCCCCTCATCTCCCCTCTTAGGGGTCTCATTCTCCTCTAAAATTTCCCTGAGGATCTTTAATCCTTCCTCATGGGCTTTCCAGAGGTCATCTATAGGCTCGAGCCTGATCATCTTCGAGAGCTTGAAGAGAGGCAATTTCCTGCCCTCAACTACATCTATGTAGCGAGGTATGGAATCCCTTATCTCCCTCTCCTCAAATGCCGTAATGCAATCCGGCCTCAGGAACCACATTCTCTCCACCAAGGGAGGCGGAGGTGGGGTCACCCGGCGCAAAGTACGGAGGGATGGCGTCCTTTGGGACGCCCATGATCGGGGCCAATCTAGGGCCCCTTCCCCCGCACTATGTTGCGATAGCCCACGAAGGGGCTAAGCCCGTAGCGGGCCGGGTGACCCATGATCTAATGGATGACGTGAGATAAATACCTTTCGCTGCGTAAATAATAGCACCTCTATCGCTCTATTCACATTTTCAACTTTTAATTCATATAAGTGAAAAAATATCGTACATTATTGACCGGAATCCTAATGATACAGTAAGTTTATTGATATTCTTCTGCAGTGAATCGTCTGACTTTAGGAACCTTTATCTTTTAAGACTACTGAGATGCCCGTGCTAATCGATAGAGTTAGGTTCGGACCCGCTGGCTATCCGCTCGATGCTCCCAAGGAGAGGGCCTTCTCCTACCTGAGGGAAATAGGCCTCGATGCTATGGAATATCAAGCTGTGAGAGCGATACCGAAGAATGAAGATCTTCTCTCTTGGGTGAGGAAGGAGGCCTCTGAAAACGATATAATGCTCTCCTTACATGCCCCATATGCGATAAACCTCTGCTCCGAGGAGAAAGGAGCGGCTAGCGTCAAGAGGCTAATAGATTCCGGAGTAGCTGCGAGCAAAATGGGTGCCGGTCATATCACATTTCATCCAGGATATTATGGGAGGATGAGCAGAGAGGATGCCCTTAAGTCAGCTATAGGAGCATTAAAGAGGATCATGGAGGAATTGAGATCTCTAGGAATAAATTTGGAGCTCGGGCCTGAGACCACGGGTAAGCCATCTCAACTGGGATCTTTGGATGAGGTCCTGAGGATGTCGGAGGAGGTAGATGGAGTGAGGCCCACGATAGATTTCGCGCACATCCACGCGAGGGAGGGAGGAAGCATAAAGGATAGGGAGGATTATGAGATGATCTTGAGGACGATTGAGGGGAGGCTAGGGGATCTGAACGATCTCGTGATACACTTCACTGAGGTCGAGCTCGCTAAATCTGGAGTGGGGGAGAGGATGCATCATGCTCTAGGATCAGGCTACGGACCCCCATTCGAGCCTCTAGCTGAGATTATAGCGGAATATGGTTTGAGATGGATCGTAATATCGGAGTCGCCGGTGCTCGAGAGGGACTCTATTAAGATGAGGGCCCTCTACACTAGTGCCCTCACTAAGGTGAAAGATTTATAATGAGGTACGCTAACTCATCACTGGTGCCCGGGTGGTGTAGCCCGGCCAGCATAGGGGCCTGTCGAGCCCCAGACCCGGGTTCAAATCCCGGCCCGGGCGCCATTATTTTGAGAGGTGATCCAGATAAAGTTCAGGAGATATTTTTTAACGCTTAAGGAGAGCAGGCAGCTCATAGATAGGGCTATCTCTGAGATACCTGGGATGGATGAGGTACTTCAGAGGAGGAAGATCTCCCTTCAAGTATTAGAGGTTCCTCTCAGGGATGATGTTGCGAAAGTCTATTACCTCCAGGAAGATCCGATACTCATAGAATTTCCGGATGGTAAGCTCATACCTTTCCTAACTGCCGTGGAGAGGCTGAGATTACCGATACCTAGAGTCGTCGTAGATCTCGGCGCCGTTAAGCCTATCGCGAGCGGAGCTGATGTAATGGGCCCGGGGATCAAGGAAGTTGAGGGCAGCTTCAACCCAGGCGACCTCGTCGCTGTCGTCGATGAGAAAATTAAAGCTGTAATAGCTCTCGGAATAGCTCAGAGAACCAGCGATGAGGCTAAGGAGAGGGGAAAAACTATTAAAAATATTCACCATGCAGGAGATGCGATATGGAGAGCTGTGGCGACTGATACGAGGTGAACTCTCTTGAAAAATACTAAAGGAAACTTGGAAAGCCTCTTTAATCCTAAATCTATAGCTATAGTTGGAGTCTCAAAGACCCCTGGAAAGCTGGGCCATGAGGTAATGAATAACCTCTTGAAGTGCGGTTTCAGGGGGCCCATATATCCGATAAGCCATAGGTACTCCGAGGTTCAAGATATAAGATGCTATAAGTCCGTGCTAGACGTAACTGACGAGATAGATCTCGCTGTAGTTTCCGCTCCTGAGAGCTATGTCCCGAAGATCCTGGAGGAATTAGGGGCGAAGGGTGTGAGAAGCGCTATAGTACTATCTGGGAGGAGGGTGAGCCCCCTGAGAGAGGCGATCTCGGAGGTATCGAGGAAGCACGGGATGAGGATCTTGGGCCCATCGTCAATAGGTATCTACTACCCGAAACACAGGATAAATGCATCCCCAATACCCTTGAGCGGGGAAGGGAGAGGTATAGCTCTCATCTCGGAATCTAAGACATTAGGAATGTCCATGATAGATTTCGGTATCTCTGAAGGGCTCGAGTTCTCCGCTGTAGTGGGGACTGGGGGGAAAGCGAATATAGAGGAACAAGATCTCCTCAGCTATCTCTCGGAGGACGATGACACGAAGTCTATAATGATCCATATGGAGACGTTAGGAGATCAGAAGAAGTTCATAGAAGCCGTCAGGGATGCCCTTGAGAAGAAGCCCATAATCATAGTCGCGGGGTCTACTGAAATTAGGAAGAAGCTTGAGCCACTTAGGAAAGAAATCCCGATTACGAACGACTTTATAGTCGCCTTTGACATAGCTGCAGCTTTCTTAGGGAAGGAAATCATGGGAAAGAGAGCTCTAGTGGTGAGTAACAGCAGTGGGGCTGGGAACTTGCTCATCGAATCCCTAGAAGGCACCTCTCTGGAGATCCCTGATTTGAGCGATACATTCATCGATGATACGAGGATATTCATGCCCGAGGGATCGTTTCATAAGAACCCGTTGGACCTCACTCCTGAAGCGAGCCCCGAGATATTCCGGGGGATCTTAGAGAGCGTTATGAACTCCAGTGAGATAGATCTCATAATCCTGATCTACTGTGGGACGAATCCCATGTATCTAGAGAAGCTCCAGGCGATGATCCTCGAGATGAGAGATCTCATAGATAAACCTGTGATCCCAGTTTTTCTCGGTGGAGATCTCAGTAAGGAGGTCGTAAGAAAGCTCAGAAGGGACGGAATACCATCCTACGTTAATATCGCGAACGTAGGTAAGGCGCTGGATTTTGCTGCCAGGTACTTCGAGTCCCATCGAAACATCTCGTAAAATATATTTTCTATTTCTGATCAATTTATAGAATTTTTATATAAATTTCCCAGATTTTCGATTAATTAAATATTTTACATGTATCCATAGTTAATAATCATCTGGATTCGTTGAAGAGGGAAGTTTTAATTTTTTCTCTGCAATTTTTTTGGGAGAGCATGGGGGATCTATTAGCTCCATCCGGTACCTTAGAGACCCTACTGGGGAACGAGGCTATAGCTAGGGGGGCTTTAGAGGGCGGCCTCAATGTGGCCGCAGCTTATCCTGGAACCCCGAGTACGGAGATAGGCGAAGCTCTGTCCCTCGCTGCTAAGAAGCTGGGTATATACTTCGAGTGGTCATCTAATGAGAAGGTGGCCGCTGAAGTAGCTATAGGGGCAGCTTGGTCGGGACTCAGGTCTATGACTATGATGAAGCACGTCGGCTTCAATGTCGCTGCTGATGCTATCTTCACTCTCACATACGCTGGGCTCACAGGCGCGATGGTCATAGTATCAGCAGACGATCCTCATTGCCACAGCAGTCAGAACGAGCAGGATAACAGACATTATAGCGAGGCGGCAGGCCTACCGATGCTCGAGCCCTCTAACGTTCAGGAAGCCAAGGATTTCACGAAGGAAGCGATGGAACTATCTTATAGATATAAGATACCGTTCATGCTGAGGACGACGACTAGGATAAACCATCAGAGGGGTCCTGTGAGGCTCGGTGAGATAACAGCTAAAGGCGCTATTGGTAAATTCGAGCCTCCAGAACCTGATAGGTATCTGCAGGTCGGCGCTATAGCGAGGAAACACCACCTAGAGCTCCTAAAAAAGATAAAGGAAATTCAGGGAATTTCGGGAAATTATGCAAGAGTTGAAGGGCCTCATGATTCTGAGATCGGGATAATAACCTCTGGAGTATCTTATGCCCATGTCAAGGACGCCCTGAGGTTAGCTGGCCTCGAGGCCAAGATACTGAAGATAGGTATGACCTTCCCCCTGCCTGAACGCATGATAGGGGAATTCTTGAGATCTATAAACACAGCCTTCATCGTTGAAGAACTCGATCCCTTCCTCGAGCTTAGGATAAAGGCTTTAGCCAAGGATTACGCTCCCGATCTCGAGATCTTAGGTAAGCTCACCGGACACATGCCCCAGGTCCACGAATATACGATAAGGACGGTTCTTGAAGGATTTTCAAAAGCATTCGGGGTTAAATCACCAATAAATTTCAGCGAAATCGATAGGAGAAGCTCGAAATTGCTCGAAATGGTTCCCCCTAGGCAACCGATCCTCTGCCCAGCTTGCCCCCACAGATCAGCAGGCTACGCTCTGAGGAGAGCCGCTGGGAGGGCTGTTTTCATGGGAGACATAGGGTGCTATGCTCTCCTCTTCCAGCCCCCGTTCAGAGTGGAGCACGTGACTCATGCGATGGGCTCGTCCATAGGTATAGCTAATGGCGTGAGCTTAGCGACTCAACAGGATGTCGTTGCACTCATAGGGGATTCCACATTCTTCCATGCGGGAATACCAGCTTTGATAAATGCTGTCCATAATAAGAGGAAGTTCACAGTTGTTATAATGGACAACAGAACGACTGCAATGACTGGGCATCAATCACATCCAGGCGTGCCTTACGATGCTATAGGACGCGAGGCCCCCTCGATAAGTATAGAGGATCTAGTCAGAGCGATGGGAGTTAGCTACGTCAGGGTAGTGGATCCGTTCGATCATAAGGGGACTGAAGAAGCGATGAGAGAGGCTCTGAAGACAGATGGTGTTTCAGTCGTGATAACGAGGAGGGAGTGCGCCCTCTTAACGGTTAGGAACATCAGAGCAGAGGGGAAGAGGATAGTACCTTATAGGGTGAATAGGGATAAGTGCACTTACTGTAGGGTATGCATAAACACATTCGCATGCCCAGCTTTCGTCGATACTGGCTCCTTAGTTGAGATAGATCCTGCCATTTGTTTTGGATGCGGTGCTTGCGTCCAAGTCTGCCCTTACGATGCGATAGAGCCTCAGGAGGGATCGATAAACTGGAGAGATGATAGAGTGGGGGTGTGAGCGTGATAGAGGAGTTCAATATCATAGTAGCTGGTGTGGGGGGCCAGGGTATCCTATTCACGACGAATGTATTGGCTAGGACAGCCTTGAAGATGGGAATAAACTTCGTTCAGAGCGAGGTGCACGGCCTCTCACAGAGGTACGGTTCCATTAGGACTGAGCTCAGGATAGGGAGCGAGGTTCACAGCCCCCTGATCCTCGAGGGGACCTTAGATCTACTCATAGGCATGGAACCCTTAGAGACGCTTAGACAAGCTCCATATATATCTGAGAGGACTACCGTCGTGATGAGCGATCACATGATAGTCCCCATGGCTGCTTACTTAAGCAGGTTCAGGGTACCGAGCTTGGAGGAGATCATAGAGGCTATTAAGAGCCTGAATCCGAAGAAGTTATTCACTGTCGATGCCTACGGTCTAGCTGAGAAAGCAGGTGATTATATAGCTGCTAACGTCGTCATCTTAGGCGCTGCTCAAGCGAGCGGAGCTATACCCTTCCCAGAGGACCTGATCAGAGAGGCTATATCAGAGCTATCGCCAGCTAGATATCGGGATTTAAATCTGAGGGCCTTCGATCTCGGAAGGGAGGCTTCCCTTCCGAGGTGATCCCTTGCCGAGCAAGAGAATAGCCGTGATCGATAGGGATAGGTGCAACCCTAAGAAGTGCGGTCTAGAGTGCATAAAGTACTGCCCGGAGGTGAGGATGGGGGTAGAAGATACTATAAAGTTAGTTGATTCTACTCTGACAATAGACGAGAAATTATGTACAGGTTGCGGAATTTGCGTAAAGAAATGCCCATTTAGTGCGATATCTGTAGTGAAGCTTCCAGCACCGATCGAAGGCGAGGAAGTCCATAGGTATGGGGTCAATGGGTTCACTCTCTTCAGGCTGCCGATAGTCAGGCCTTCTAAGGTCCTGGGCCTCATAGGTCCGAACGGCGTCGGGAAGACGACGTCTATCTCAATACTCTCGGGGAGGATAAAGCCGAATCTAGGGATAGTCGACAGGGATGTCTCATGGGAGGAGATTTTAGAGAGGTTCAGGGGATCGGAGCTTCACTCGTACTTGAAGAGACTGATCAACAACGAGATAAGGGTTATTCTGAAGCCCGAGAGGATAGATAAGATACCTGAGGTAGTTAGGGGCAAGGTAGCTGAGGTCTTGAGGAGGGTAGATGAGAGAGGCTCTTATGATGAGGTCAATTCAATTTTAGAGCTTGAGAACATAAGGGATAGGGATCTTAGGGAGTTGAGCGGTGGTGAGCTGCAGAAAGTGGCTATAGCAGCGGCCTACTTGAGGGATGGTGATCTCTACATATTCGATGAACCTACGAACTATCTAGACGTCTTCCAGAGGATGAAAGCAGCTAAGCTCTTGAGAGAGCTCCAAAATAAGAATAAGTCCTTGATAGTCGTTGAGCATGATCTCGCGATATTGGATTACTTAAGCGATTACGTCCACGTACTTTACGGCGAACCCGGTGTGTACGGTGTCGTTAGTCACCCTCACCCCACTAGGGAGGGTATAAACATCTTCCTAGATGGCTATCTGCCTGACGATAACGTCAGGTTCAGAGATGAGGCTATATCATTCCTGCAGAGGTCCGTCCCCTCCGAACCCTCTTCAGATGTCCTGATCTCCTACTCAGACATAGTGAAACGCTTAAACGGGTTCTCCCTCCACGTTAGCAGCGCCCAGATATATGTGGGTGAAGTAGTCGTCGCAGTCGGACCCAATGGGATCGGAAAAACTACCTTCATAAGGCTCTTAGCAGGGGAGCTTCAGCCCGACGAAGGGAGCGTGAATGCGAACCTTAAGATATCTTATAAACCTCAGTACGTCAAGCCCAGCTATGATGGGACCGTCGAATCCCTCCTCAGGAAAGTCGCTGAGCAGAACTACTCCAGTCCTTACTTCAGGGTGGAGGTCATCAGGAGGCTCGGCATCGAGCAACTCTTAGATAAGTACTTAGATGAGTTGAGCGGTGGCGAGCTGCAGAAAGTGGCTATAGCAGCTTGTCTCGGTAGAGAGGCCGATATCTACTTAATAGATGAGCCTAGCGCATTCCTAGATGTTGAAGCCAGGTTCTCCGTAGCTAAAGCTATAAGGAGAAGGATAAAGGGTGAGAGGAAGGCGGTTATCGTTGTTGAACACGATATACTCTCCATAGAGACTTACTCCGATAGGATAATGATATTCAGGGGGATCCCTGGGAAGGAGGGTTATGCATCAGCGCCGAAGGACCCTAGGGAAGGGCTGAACGAATTCCTTATGGACGTAGATATCACCTTCAGGAGGGACCCGGATACGGGCAGGCCCAGGGTCAATAAGCCCGGATCCAAGTTGGATCAGATGGCTAGAGCATCCGGGAGGTACTACCCTTGAGTATCCTGGGCTTTCTCTTAGGTAGAGAAGAGGACTTGAGGAGCTTTGGGATGAATTTAGACCCAATATACTCTTTGATATCTCTCCTCCTCTTCTTCACCTTTAATGCTACTTCTCTACTCCTCTTACAACTTAAAATATCTTGTTCTAGCGTCGTCCTAGATGATAGAGTGAGGGCTTTCCTAGAGGTGAAGGGCTCCCTCTTCATCTACTCTTGGGCGCTCATCTCCTTAAGCTGGTTCCTCACAGTAGCTCTATTCTCGAGATATGTACCTAAAGAGCTTAACATGAGGAGGAGAAAGTACTTCTACCTTATCAGCAATTGCTCAATTATATATGCGATCGTAGGGGGCCTAAATACGATCATATTAGCGATCTTACCCGGTAGGATAATATCGTGCGAGGGGACCGAATGGAGGGATCTCCTATCGAGATTCTCAGTTGAGATGATGGATTACCTATTCTCCTTCCCGAATTCTGTCTTCCCGATCCTCTCCTTGATCTCGATAATTTGGTTCTCTTGGATCTTATTCAGGGTACATAGGATCTCTTTTGGAATGAATTTATATAAATCTTTCCTATATTCAATCGGTTTTACTATTATATTTATCTCACTTTCCGCTTTATTGATCTCAGCATCGGCTATCACTTTATTA
>CAZFIJ010000059.1:0-25831 GCA_964519515.1 uncultured Nitrososphaerota archaeon | reverse complement strand
AAAGGATTTAATCAGATTGCTCGTCATTAGTTAAAGTAATGAAATAATTTTTAATGAGACTTGAGCGGTCTGAGATCTATTGCGATCAGCAGGTCTACAGATCAACTCTCCCGATCTTCTCGCCGAATTTCCCAGCATTCGATAATAAAAATGCTATTTGGGAAGGGATTTATGATGAATTTCTATGAAAATCTTACTATTTTATCGTAGGTTTGTTGTAGCTTGGCTAGCTCCCCCAGTAGTAAACTATTTAATTTTCTGTATGGTTAAAAGTATGGCGATCATTATGGTCGAGCATAAGCCCACTGTTGAGGAGCTCCTCAAGAAGGCCGAGAAGCCATCCAAACTGGCCGTTCCCTATCATCAGTTTTATGAGGGGAAGGTCCAAGTAATGCCGAAATGTGCTATAAGGACCTTAGATGACTTCTCTATCTGGTATACTCCGGGAGTTGCGGCAGCTTGCAAGGAGATAAAAGCGGATCCTGATAAGTCGTTCTTCCTCACTAATAGGTGGAATTATGTAGCAGTAGTGAGCGATGGGACTAGGGTCTTGGGGCTCGGTAATATAGGCCCTGAAGCAGGCTTACCTGTCATGGAGGGGAAGGCCCTTCTCTTCAAATACCTCGGCGGGGTTGATGCCTTTCCTCTCGTGGTTAGAGCTCAAGATCCGGATGATATGATAAAACTCCTGGAGTGGGTGGAGCCGAACTTCGGAGGAGTGAATCTCGAGGATATAGAGAAACCGAAGTGCTATTACGTCCTGGAGGAAGCTAGGAAGAGGCTCCAGATACCAGTATGGCATGATGATCAGCAGGGAACTGCTACTGTGACATATGCTGGGCTCGTCAATGCCTTTAAGCTCGTTGGAAAGAACATGAAGGACTCTAAGATAGTCTTGTATGGAGCTGGTGCTGCTAACGTGAGGACGGCTATCGTCCTCATAACAGCTGGAGTGCCCCCTGGTAACATCGTGTTAGTGGATACAGTAGGTCCTCTCTACAGGGACAGGCCTGACATTGAGAGCATGAAGAAGGAGGATAAGTGGAAGTACGATCTAGCGATGAAGACTAACAAAGAGAACAATAAGACGATAGAAGAAGCTTTTAAGGGAGCTGATGCTGTAGTAGGAGCTAGCAAACCAGGACCAGGAGTTATAAAGCAGGAATGGATAAAGTTGATGAACAAAGATCCTATAGTCTTCGCGTGCGCCAATCCAATACCAGAGATATGGCCCTGGGAAGCTAAGGAGGCGGGAGCGAAGATAGTGGCAACTGGGAGGAGCGATTTCCCCAACCAAGTGAACAACAGCCTCGCCTTCCCAGCTATCTTCAGGGGAGTGCTAGATGTCAGGGCCAAGACAGTGACTGATGAGATGTGCATAGCCGCTGGAGATGCACTAGCGAAGTTCGCGGAGGAGAAGGGGTTGCGTGAAGATTACATACTCCCGACTATGGATGACTGGGAGGTCTATCCCATCGAAGCTGTAGCTGCAGCTGAGCAATCGATGAAGCAGGGAGTCGCTAGGAGGATACTCAGCAGGGAGGAGCTCTATGAGAGGGCTGTCAATATAATAAGGAACGCTAGGGAGTCAGCTAAGTTCTTGATGGAGAAGGGCCTCATATCTTCACCTCCGCCCGAGGAAGATGTCCTGAGGAGCTACGGTCCTTAGAGCAGAATCCCCACAAATCTTTTTATACTGAAGTTTCCTTCCTACTTTTCATGAGTTCATCCTCTCTCAAGGTCATATGCTCGTTGTTCTTGCTCCTCCTAACGCTACAAGTAGCTCCAATAGATGCGGTGAATGAGAGAGTCCTCATAGTATCAAATGAGAAAGATCTGGCATCCGCGAGAGCGATCCTGGATTGGCTCAAGAGCAGGAATATAGAGGCGGAGCTATCTGATGAACTCAAGGAAGGCTATGACTACTACTTCATTCTGGGAGGGCCGAAGGCCGATAGGGTAGGAGCTATAGCTAGCAGATTTCTATCTTACAGTGATAGGATAGCACTCCTCAATTCGAGGGACTTCTGGACGTTCAGCGTGACCACTAAAGGAGGGATCGTGATCAGCATAGCTGGGAGCACGAGAAATGAGACATTCAAGGGAACGAAGGCCCTTATCGATAACGGAATATTGGATTTCCTCTTCCGAGAGGAGGCATCTGCGATACAATTCAGAGGTAGGAAGGAGAGGCTCTCTTACAATTGGGAGTTCCCTCCGAATTCGGGGAGGAGTTACTCCATCTCTATGGAGATACCTGAGGATCTGGTCACTTTCTTCAGGGTGAAACCGAGGATGAAGGTAGTCGAGTTCCAAACGGGTTCTCCTCTCTTCACATGGTATCTCATGCTCACGACACCGCACGATGATCTAGTGCTCGAGGAGCTAGCTGAGAAGCTCAATTCCATAGCTGAGAGAGAGGGCATCAGGGGATACGATAAGGTCTGGTTCATAGCGTCCTTCGTCCAGAGCTTAAAGTACTCTCAAGCTAATGAATACTCACCTACCGGAGACTACCCCAGCTACCCATTGGAGACCTTAGAGAGAGGGAATGGTGATTGTGAGGACCTATCCATCCTCCTCTCATCCCTCTTAAGGCATGAGGGCTTCGATTCCATCCTACTGATAATGCCCGCTCATGCAGCAGTAGCTGTCTCGCTCCCCCGGGAGTGGGTCAAGCTGCCGAGGGTGAAAGCTGATGTCAAGAGGGTGGACGACTTATACGTCACTCTAGTTGACCTGATGGATCTATACGAGAAGATCAGGGATAAGGAGTGGCCAGTAGCTTTGGAGATAGAATTCGATAATAAGAGCTACTTCTACATCGAGACCACCGGCTTCTTCAGGCCAGGGGAACTCCCGAATCTCCTCCAGCTAGCTGAGATGATTGGATGGCCCTACAGGGATTTCCCGATATTCCTAGTGAGTGAGAGGGGATCCCCGATCCCGCTGATCTATGATTACTTGACGGTATCTAGGAAGACCCACTCCGGCTACTTGATCTCCTTGATCATCAAGTTGAGGAACATAGGTGAGAAGCGCGCTGATAACTTGAGGTTAAATTCCCAACTCTATCCATTAGGCGTCGAGACTGGAGGAGTTGATGCTAATCTGAAGAGGCTAGATCCATTCGAATACCGCTTTGAGGTCAAGCTGAATGATTCCATCGCTATAGAGCCCATGGATCCTAATGGAACTGCTATATACTCAGTGACATTCTTCACAGTATCTCCTACAGTTGGCGCCAGAGTGTCGCTTTATCTTGGGAGCTCTGAAGTAGATTTCCTGAGGATGAGGCCCTTCAGACCTTAGGGTGAGTCCATGGGAGGGGATATCTTCGGAAGGGAGCTCAGGCTAGTATCCTTCGGTGAGAGCCATGGCCCTGCAATCGGGGCGATAGTTGAAGGCGCTCCAGCGGGGCTTCCTCTGAGCGAGGAAGATGTCCAGAGGATATTGGACCTCAGGAGACCGGGTCAATCGGAGCTAGTGAGTCAGAGGGTTGAGAGAGATAGGGTTGAGATATTGAGCGGTGTCTTCAATGGTTTCACTACTGGAGCGCCTATCTCGATGATAGTCAGGAATGAGGATATAGACTCGTCCTATTACGAGGAGATCAGCAGGTCCCCTAGGCCTGGACATGCTGATTACGTCGCTAGATTGAAATACTCTGGATATAACGATTTCAGGGGAGGAGGCCGTTTCTCAGGTAGATTGACCGTATCTATGTGCATGGCTGGAGCAGTAGCTATGAAGATCCTTGAGAAACTGGGGATAGAGGTGATAGCTTACTCCCTTGAGATAGGGGGTGAGAGAGCTGAGGGCTTCACGTTAGATGACGCGAGGAGGTATAGATATGCGAATCCAGTGAGAGCTCCGAATGAGGGGAGCTACTTGAGGATGGCAGCAGCTATAGAGAGAGCGAGGAGAGAGGGGGATAGCGTCGGTGGTATCATCGAAGCTATAGCTTTGAACGTCCCTCCCGGCCTAGGAGAACCGATTTTCGATACGATAGAGGGAGATATAGCTAAGGCTATGTTCTCGATACCAGCTGTCAAGGGAGTGGAGTTCGGATCTGGCTTCAGAGCAGCTAGGATGAGGGGATCTGAGCATAACGATCCCATCAGGGTGATAGATGGGAAGATAAAGTATGAGAAGAACGATCATGGCGGCGCGATAGGAGGTATCACGACAGGAGAGCCTATAGTCTTGAGAGTAGCTTTCAAACCCACCCCATCGATAGCTAAACCTCAGAGATCGGTGGACTTGGAACTGCTGAAGAATGTGGAGATAAAGGTTAAAGGTAGGCATGATCCATGCGTAGTCCCTAGGGCTGTCGTAGTGGTAGAGAGTATGCTCGCGTTCACGATAGCCGATCACATCATGAGGAGCGTGAGGGGGGTTATCTGATGGAAGGGCTCAGGGAGAGGATCAAGGAAGTGACCCTCAGGTTAGTGGATCTCTACTCAGAGAGGCTGAAGTTAGTTGAGGAGATAGGGAGACTCAAGAGGGAGAGTGGGATTCAGATAAGGGATCCTGATGTCGAGGAAAGCTTATGGAGGGATGTGAGGGAGAGGTGCGGTGAGAGAGGGATCGATGATTGGAATTGCAGGAGGTTATTCAACTTCCTCATAGCGGCTTCTATAAGGGCTCAGATACCTGAGGAGGGAGATGCTGGGCCTCATTTAGAGGTCTTCAGGAGAGCGAAGCAATTAGAGAGGAGAGGGGTCAAGATATATCACCTCGAGGTCGGTGAGCCGCCTTGGTCATTCCCTCCCTTCCTCCTAGATGAGATAGTAAAATCGATAAGGGAGGGGAAGACCAGGTATGGGACGTCATTCGGCTCAGATACATTCAGAAGGGCAGCTAGCGAATGGATAAAGAGGAGGGATGGGATAGAGAGCGGGCCTGAGAATATAATAGTGACCCCCGGATCTAAGTTCGCGATATACTCTATCTTAGCCTCTCTACTGAGGCCGGGGGATAGGATAGGGGTGATGATACCTGCATGGCCTGCTTACAAGGGGATGGCCTCTAACTTAGGCTTGGAGTTCATCGAGATAAGCTCCCTCGATGAGCTACCGAGGGTCAAGGGGATAAGGGCTTTCATAGTCTGCTCACCGAACAACCCGGATGGGAAAGTTTGGAGCAGGAAGGAGCTTGAAGAACTTTCAGATTATTTGAATGAGAATGATTCTATCCTCATAAGCGATGATGCTTACTCTGAGATATCATTCGTCGATAGAGTATCCCCAGTGAAAGTTTATGATATGACTATAAGCGTGAACACGCTCTCTAAGGCATTCGGGATGACTGGATTCAGGATAGGGTACATACACGCGAGGGAAGAGATAATATCGAAGCTCTCTAAGTACTTGAGCTTGACTATAAGCAATGTCCCAGAGTTCATACAGGATGCATCTGCCTCAGCCTTAGAGAGGGGGGAGAGCTGGGTGAGTGAAGTCAAGGGCCTGCTGAAGTCTTACTTAGATAGGGCAATTAGCGAGCTTTCAGATGCTCCTATAAGCTACAAAGAGCCTGAAGGAGGCCTCTATATATTCCCTAAGGTTGAGATAGATGGATTCGATTCTATGGAATTCTCCATGCGTGTTCTCGAGGAGAGGGGCATAGCTCTAGCTCCAGGATCTGGATTCGGTCCATTTAAGGAATGGATAAGGATCACATTCGCGAGCGAGGGGGCTGAAGGTGGATTGAGATTACTGAAGGAGGCCCTCCTATCTTGGAGATCCTGATAATAGGAGCTGGGGAGATGGGAAAGCTCTTCTCGAGGTACTTGAGCGAGGAGCACTACGTAGCTATCTACGATTTAGATCGTAAGAGGGTTGAGGAGATATCTGGGGAGAAGATTAAGCCATTAAGTGGCCTCTCCGACCTGGAAGGTTTCGAATCAGCGCTCTTATGCGTCCCTATATCGAAGGTCCCGAGATTGGTCGAGGAGCTGAGCGGTAAGATGAGGAAGGGGAGCGTCATAATGGAGATAAGCTCCGTTAAGAGCCCCGTTATAGAGAGTATGAGGAAGATCTGGAGGCTAGGGATCAAGGGGATCTCCTTCCATCCCCTCTTCGGCCCGGGGATAGGTGATATTAGATATGGGAGGGCTGCTGTAATAGAGGTAACGAATATAGAGGACGAGATCTCTTACCTCTCATCTCTCTTCCCGTTCGAGTTGATCCCAATGAGCTTAGAGGATCACGATAGGGCGATGGCTTGGCTGGGCTTGATCCATCTCATCACGAACTCCTTCCTCTCCTCATCGGATGATGATTCCAATTCATTGAGATTAGCGAGTACGAAAACTATCTCGTGGTTCTTGAGGATATCAGCAGCTACTTTGAATCAGAGCGAAACTCTGAGCCAAGAGTTAATAACGCAGAACCCGTACTTCGAGGAGGTCTTAGGGAAGTTCCTTAAGGAACTAAATTCGAGGGATTTCAAGGAGATAAGGGGGAAGATAAAGAAGTGGTTCGAGATAATAGATATAAAGGACTCCTATGAGTTCTTGTACAGGTTCTAGCTTTCTTCGTATATCTCAGCCGGGTTATCGTCAGTGCTCGGGGGAACTTCCTCCTCCAGAGCGGCCTTGAGATATGCTGGGAGGCTGAAGAGCGCATAATGTATCTCAGGAAGGTAAAACCTCGTCTTCCCCTTCAATCTCTCATTGAACCTCTTCTCCAATTTCTCCCTATCTAGTTCAGGAGGTACTAAATAGTCTGAGCCGAATGAGAACGACCACTCATCAGTGAAAGATGGGACATAAGCTTTGGCGACTGCATGCTTTTTGAACGTCTCCTTAATTGCCCTATATATCCTCTGGAAGGTCACTCTATTCACGTGAACTCCCTCGCTATGGGTGACCATGAGCCCCCCATCTCCGATGAGCTTCCTGACCATTGAGTAAAATTCCTTCGTGTAAAGCCTCACGGCTTGGCCATATGGATCCGTTACATCCAATATTATTGCATCATATTTCTCCTCACAACTCTCGACGTACTTCCTACCGTCCCCTATTATCAGCTTGAGCCTAGGGTCCTCGAAGGAGTCCCCGGGGACCTCGGGCACGTGCTTCCTCACTATCTCTATCACAGACCTATCTAGCTCTACCATCGTCACCTCCCCTACTGGATGCTTCAGCACCTCCCTCAGGGCTCCTCCGTCCCCTCCTCCTATTATCAGTACCTTCTCCGGATTCTCGAGTGAGAGTAGGGCTGGATGGACTAAGGTCTCATGATAGATGTACTCATCGTAGAGAGAGATCATTATTATGTGCTCTATGAAGAGGGATTTCCCGAAGAGCTCGAGATCCATTGTCTCAACCAATTGACCTGCTGAAGTCAGTTCCGATGATAATACATCATTCACGACACTAAGTGTGGCCATGTGAGGTCCGGCATGCTCTAGATAGAGTAGATGGCCATCTATATTCCTCAATCCGGGCTTGGGCAACCTAACTGGCATAATATACGTTGAATTAATCATTTAAAAATCGATCAGATGCCGAAGCTAGCCCGATCTGACCACCTCAATGGGATCTTCACTGAGAATTTCGGCTATTAGTGGGAAGCCATCCCCATCTCTGTCGGACGAGACCAGAGCTGCTGTATTCTGCCTCGTCTTACCGGCTATTATCATTACGATAGTTGAGCCCTCCTTCCTCACTATTATCAAATCCTTCCCTCTCTCCAGAGAGGCCTTCTCACTCTCATTCATCGAACTCGATGCTACGTTCTTGGGCATCCATTTATCGGTCGGAGCCTTATGACCTCCCAGGACTATGACCAGATCGTAATTTGAGAATAGGGATGTATCGTTTATCCTATGAACGGGGACCCCCGTTGAATTTGAGTAAGATATTATGAGTCCCTTGGATAATTTCCAATCTATATCGTTACTGTAAATAGCGACTCTCCTGATTCTAGTCCTCACTTCTACTTCGCACTGTTTACTCACTTGACCCCTGAACGCTATCTTGAGCCTTCCAGAAGCCTCAACGTCCGGAAGAGACTTCAATGTCAAGGTGAAGTTGAATGGAGGCCTCCCCTTGCTCGGGCTCACCGAGACATTGAGCCAACTCGGAGCTTCCAGTATCGAGGCCGCGATCTCCCCACTGAAGTTCCCAGTGGGCACTACCTTTAGGGTCAAGTCCTTCCTGAATCCGCTTATGAGATCGACAGAGCTCGGGCAAGATATTACGTAGCCCCTCCTCTCGATGACCGTGAGCTTCAAAGTGATATTCTTCCTAATGGGACCGATTGCTGAGATCACCACCGTATATACGCCACCTGGAGCGTCTTCAGGTAAGGATAAGTTCAGAGTGGAGACGAAAGTCGGGTAGCCTTGGCTCGGGGATATCGTGTAGTTGAGGAAGCTCGGGGCCTCTACCTCTATCGAGACAGGGGATCCGAGGTATCCACTCACTTGAACTTTCAGGAGAGCGGAACTCCCTTGGGAGAGCTTGACTTCATCGGAATCCAAGCTTATATCTAGAGAAGCTCTCGTATAACTTATCTCAATCCTAGGTTTGTTCGTTGAGAGCTCAGAGTAGAAGTAAAAGTAACCCTCGTCCGCTATCTTCAACAAGAACCAGCCCGTTGAATTCAGCTCACCATTCACCACTGCTTGGATGTAATCCCTCATGTCTATCTTCAGCTCTTCCGTGTTGATCTCAGCCTCGCCGACTTTCCTCAGGAGGTCTCCTCCTGGGGTGATCCAGTCCTCGTCACCAGCTTTTATCCAGCTCACTCTAAGTATGTCAGGTTCTCTAGCTAGCTCCCAAACCTCCACATTAGCATTAGATCCGTTCACGAGTGTGAGGATGAGGTGAGCTTCAGATACTCTCGATCCCTTAGGTATGGTTATCAAGCTAGTGAGATCGAACCCTATTATAGCTCTAGCCTCCAAGTAATCGTTGCCGGATTTCTCCCTAGAGACCCTCAGGACATCCGTGTGGAAGCTCTTCCCCTGGTCCCAATTCGTTATATAACAATCTACTGCTGCGAAAATAGAGAGGGAGTCGGCATATATCGGGTAGATGGGGATGAGGAGTAGGATCAATGGGATAACTCTAACATATCTTAACATAGAACTCCGGCCTCCTATCGAGGAATATATCATTCAGTTCATTGACCCTCTTATCCTCCGCTAATTTAGGATCTATCTCCGCTATGCCCACGTGCTCCCCTTCCTCAGGGGCTTGAGCCAATATATTCATCTTGGGATCGGAGATGAGGCTCATCCCATGATATCTCAACTTCTTACCTCCCCTCTCCTCAATCCCACTCCTATCTGAGAGTATGATGAAGACTCTATTCTCTAGAGCCCTCACGGGATCCGCTTTAGGGGCGTATGGCATCACTAAGCAAGATGGATGCGCGATGACTTGAGCACCAGATAGAGCGAGGGATCTAGCTGACTCCGGGAAGATCCAATCGAAGCATATCATTATCCCCACCCTCATCCCAGCTAGATCGAAGACTCTGAATCCCGTATCCCCGGGATCGAATATGAGCTTCTCCTCGTAGAAGAGATGTGTCTTCCTGTAAACGCCTTTCACATCACCATCGACATCTATAGCTACTGCTGAATTGTAAACCTTCCCTCCATCCCTCTCCGGGAAGCCAGCGACTATAGCTGTTGAATGCTCTGATGCGAAATCACTGAGCTTCCTGATGGTGGGACCATCTAGCCCCTCAGAGAGCTTCAGGGCTTCCTCCCTCGAGAGGAATAGATATCCCGTATTGAAGAGCTCCGGGAATACGAGAAGATCTGATTCGACTTTGGAAGCTAAATCTAGAGCCCTCTTCAAGTTGCTCTCAACAGCGCCGAACTCAGGGTTCGTCTGGACGAATCCCACTCTCTTCATACTCTCATAGGATCCCCCTCTCCCTTAAATATATTTCTCGCGGCCTGAGAGCTCGTACATGCAGCTAAACTATTTGAGATCCCTCATATCATCTCCACGATGAAGAGCATCACTACACCAGCGATCATCAGCCTCTTCCCCTTATAGCCGAATATATCAGTGCCCCAGAGCACGAGGCCGAGGGCTATCAATGTCCCAGATAGTGCTCTAGCTATCATTAGAGCTGATGATTTGAGGACCTCTAGTAGCTCTATGGCGGCTTCAGTAAGGCCTTTTATTGAATCCTCAAGCCAAGAGAATGGATTCTGAGCCTCTACAACCACTAGGGGGATCAATAGGATCAACAGGAGGGGGGTTAGCTTCCTCATCACGATAACTAGATTCAGGAACTTAAGGGATGACTGAAATCCGTGACTAAGGTGAAAATTTCATGAGGAGGGCCAGGCCCTCCTCTTCCTCCTAGTGAGTAAGTAATAAGTTAGAGCGGCCACTATAGGAATCACAGCCAATAACCAGAATTGAGGGTTTTCAGGCCTTATCCCTCCTTCTACGCTCACCTCTACTGATGAAACTATGCTTCCATGGCTGTAAACCGCTATAGTATAATTCCCGGGATCCAGCCCTCTTATAGGAATTAGTTTGCTAGATCCAGCTTCTAACGTCGCACTTAACCTAGTGACCTCGCTCCCATTCCTCAGTAGAGATATCTCTACATTAGTGAGGAGGTCCGCTAAGTTAGTCAAGTTAACGTATATATCGCTGCCCGATGAACGAGCTGAGAGTGATATAGGCACGGGTATGACCCTGAAGCTGAGGGAGTGATCGTTATCAGAGGGATTCAAGTCAGCGGCATCCAGTGCGATCAGCTTAAAAGTTAAGGTATGGCTCCCTATCTCGAGGGCAACGTCCAGATTGAACTCGATCTCCAGCCCCTCATTCGGATCTATGAAATCGATCGATTTGCTCTCCACAGCCTCCTCATCTATGAAGAAAGTGAGGTTCACCCTAGAGGCCGATAGTCCCGCATTTCTAAGCACCAACTTCCCAGAGATGGGCTCTCCAGCGAAAATCCTCTCGCTCAACTGAACACTCTCTATCGAGAGATCGCATGAGGGCTTCACAGTGATGCTCAAGGAAGCCCTACCCATGGGCTGATCTTCCCTCGTGATCAGAGCTTCTAAGAGGACGGTCCCGACTTTCAAGGGCTTATATGAGAACTTGACTGCCGATATCATCCTAGGAGGAACATAGGATTCCTTAGTCCCTATCTCGCTCCCGTTAACGAAGAGCCTGACTTTTATGCGCTCGAGAGGCTCGCTCCTCGGGTTAGGTATCTGCACCTTTATATCGAACTCCTTGCCCTGAAGGACCTCGTTATCAGCCTCTATGAATGGGCTAACTAGGGGCACGATCACGAAGTTTATGTAGTAACTATTATCATTTGTATTAGGATCTAAGTAACCCTTGGGGCTTATCTCTATCCTCAACTCATGAACGCCAATAGTTAGGGTTGACGTCTCGAGGTTCGTCACTATAGTCCTATAACCGCCCGGGGGTATTGGGATCGATCCTATCGAGAGGTTACCGATATACCAATCCTCCCTCGATTTGAGGAATCCATCGACGTAGAGGCTCACTGATACAGCCCCTGAGAATTGAGATCTCTCGTTATTGCCGACGTATATCGTTATCAAGAGGGGCTGCCCCTGCTGGACTTCAGCGTTCGGAGGGTAGAGATTGACTCTCAATATCGAGAGATCCCACGTCTGCTCGGCTGAAGCTTGAGCTATGAGTATTAGCAATAGGATGATTGCATATCTGAGCCTCATCCCGCTCTCTTCCCCTCCTCTTTAATAAACTTCACTTCAGTGAGGAAAATTAAAATATGGGTGATGGAGAGCTCATGGGTGTGCGTTTGGAGACTGAGCTCCTCTACATGGACGATTGTTATCTGAAGGAGTTTGAAGCAATTGTGAGAGCTGTAGAGGGTGATAAGGTCTCTCTCGATAGGACAGCGTTCTATCCTCTGGGCGGTGGTCTCCCGAGCGATAGTGGAAAGCTCCTGAGAGGGGAGGAGGAATTCGAAGTCATTGAAGTGAGGAAGGAAAGCGGGAGAGTGTGGCATATCGTTGGGAGACCTGGGCTGATAGTTGGTGATGTAGTGAGGGGCATCTTGGATTGGGATAAGAGGTACAGGATAATGAGGATGCACACAGCTCTTCACGCATTAATAGCTCTGCTGAATTCGAAGCACGGAGTATTAGTCACGGGGAATAATGTTAGTTACGATAGGAGTAGAGTAGATGTGAACTTAGAGAGGCCGGATAGGGAGTTAGTTGAGGAGGTAATAGCTGAGACCAATAGGCTCCTCTCTGAAGGCAGGGAGGTGAAGATCTACTACTTAAGTAGGGAGGAGGCGATGAAGATACCTGGGATAGTGAAGCTAGCTAAGGCCCTGCCGCCTGACGTCGATAAGCTCAGGATAGTCGAGATAGAGGGAATAGATATTCAGGCAGATGGTGGTCCCCACGTGAGGAACACGAGGGAGATAGGAGAGATAGTATTCTTGGGGATAGAAAACAAGGGGAAGAACAACAGGAGGATCCACTTCACTCTATCCCCATGAGACCGGTGGTATGAATGAAATTTCTCAAGAGGTTGAGGAGGAAGGAAGAGAGAGTTGAGATACGTAATGTCCTCGAGAAAGCGATGAGAGGGGAGATCCTGAGTTATGAGGAAGTCATGTCTCTATTGGATTCCGCTGAGCTTAAGCTCTCTAGGGAACCGCAATTGATAAAGTTGAAGGGGAAGACAGTCTTCATCGGAGATACTCATGGGGATCTAGATACTTCGATCTCAGCCCTCAGATTCCTCAAGGAAGGTTATAATTTGGTGTTCTTGGGGGATTACGTAGATAGAGGAGCGAAGCAGATAGAGAACATAAATTACCTACTTGCTAATTACATAAGCGGGAATTTATTCCTCTTGAGGGGCAATCATGAATCTCCCGTAGTTAACATGAATTATGGGTTCATGGAGGTCCTATATCATGTATACGGGTCGGAATGGCAGTACGTTTACATGAGATACAACGAGGTCTTCTCAAACTTACCTTACGCTGCACTCGTCGATGGGATACTAGCGTTACATGGAGGTATAGCTGAGGGTCTCAAATCTATCAAGCAGATAGTAGCGTTGCCCAAGAAGGATCTCATACCTAGCAATAAGATAGCGTTCCAGATCCTCTGGAACGATCCTTCCGAATCTGTCGAGAGGTTCGGGGAGAATTACAGCAGGGGAGGGGGCGTGAAATATTACGGTAGAGTTGCAATTGGGGAATTCTTGAGAGTTAATAAACTTAAAGCTATAGTTAGGTCGCATGAGGCCTATCCCGATGGCTACATGCTCCTCTTCGAGGGAGACACAGGGGTAGAGGGGATGAAACATAGGTTAATATCTATCTTCTCATGTAGGTACTACGGCATCCCACCGACAGCCGCTATGTATGATGGGAAGAGGATGGAGGTGATCAGGATTTGAGATATGTGGCTCTACTCATCATAATGCTTCTCATTCCCTCCTTAGTTGCCTCAGCGCTTCCTAAAGTGGGGAGCGAGGCTCCCGTGATGAGGGCAGTCACTTACGATGGTAAAGCCGTCTCAAAGGCATCTCTCCAAGGGAAGATAGTAGTACTCATTTTCGTCGCTGAATGGTGCCCTCATTGCAGGGAGGAGCTTCCCGCTCTCTCTAAGGCATGGAGGGAATATGGCTTGGAGTTGAGCGATGTCTTAGGGATCGTCATGATGGTAAGTAGCGGTGAATCGAGGGCTATAGAATTCTTCAAATCAGTTGATCCTCCATCCAATTGGAAGCTCGTCTTAGAGGGTGAGGATACAGCTTATAGCTTCGGAGTGGCTGGCGTCCCCACGACTGTAGTGATCGACAGGAACTGGACAGTGGCTGGTGTTTTCGTTGGAGCTGAATCACCAGATAAGGTGCTTGAGCCAGTTATAAAATTAGTTGAAGCAGGGCCTCAGGGCAACTATACTTCAGTTACTTCTCCTGCTACCCTATCAACTACTCAGAAAGCTGAAGGAGGAGATCAAACGATACTGATAGTGATACTAGCTTTGGCGCTCACCATAATGGTATATCTGGGATACAAGATGAGGAGAAAGAGGAAGAAGTGAAGTGGGAGTCACTACATACATCTACATAATAATGATGACGATCTTCATGCTCTCAATCCCATCGTCTTATATAAGAGCTTTGATCTCCATCTCATCCCTCTTTTTAATCCTCTATATTAGAGGGGAGGATCCTAAGATAGGCTATAGGGCGATCCCAGTGTCTTCAGCGATAGCTTTCGTGATGACACTCCCCTTCCTCCTCGTATCTGAGGTGAGATATTCGGGCGCTGACCTCAAGTTGGGAGAGATAATCCCCTGGCACCTCTCCATAGCCCTTTGGGAGGAGTCCGTCTACAGAGGTCATATCCTGAGATATTCTACGCCTCAATTCATCTTCTCATCGGTCATATTCTCGCTCATACACTCTCAGAATCCTGGTTTCGGTCTCATGCCTTTCATAGGGCTACTCTCAGCTGGCATCTTCCTATGTTCCCTCAGAGTACATTTAGGCTTATCATCGGCTATCGCCTTCCATTTCTGTTGGAACATATTCTTAGAGCATCTATGGGGGTTCCCGACCAGTGGGATAATTGGAAGTAGCCTCTTCTCCTCCGAACTTAAGGGAAGTCCTATAATCACCGGGGGGCCCTTCGGCCCTGAGGGATCGCTCATAGCGTTGATCGAGTTCTCATTAGGTTCCGCTGCTCTATATATGTTGAAGAGAGCTTCGAATTCCCGCCCATCTTAATGTTCAATTTTCGACTTCGTTTGAATTACTCAGGACAGAGGTTCACTTAACGATAGCTTTATATGGCCGGAGCTCTCTTGAACTCGGTGTTTATTTATGAGCTCCGAAGAGATCAAGGCTAAAGTTATTGGCGTACTCAAATTCATAACAGATCCCGAGATCCCAATAAACATAGTGGATTTAGGCTTGATAAGGGAAATGAAAGTGGAAGATGGTAAAGTTAGCATTAAGATGGTCATGACTGCCCCAGGTTGCCCCTATTCTATGACCTTGCTTCGGATAGTTGAAGAAAGCGTGAAGCAAGCGGTTTCGGAAGTGGAGGAAGTTAAAGTTGAGTTGATCAATTATCCACCCTGGACCCCAGCGGATATGACTGAAGAGGGTAGGGAGCTCTTCAGGAGGAATTACGGTTACGATATAATGGAGAGCTTCATAGAGAGGTATGGGAGTATTGAGAACTACTATCAGCTCGTCCGCAAGTACTTAGGGATGGAGGAAGAGGTTTAACATTTTCACGGAATTCGCTAACCCATCGGACAGCTAAAGCTTATAAGTATCCCCCTTATGAGATAGGGAAGGGGTGTTCTCCCATTAGGGTAGCGGTTTTAGGCGCTGGGTCCGTTGGAAGGGCAATAATTTACGACCTATATGAGAGGGTGACGGGATCAAATCTGCTGATCGTAGACGCTAATCCCTCGAACCTAGAGGCAGCATCTAAGATAGCGAGTAAGGCGGAGTTTAAGAAAGTGGAGCTGAGGGATGTCGATGATTTTTACAGGATAATGAAGGATGTAGATATAGCTGTTAACTCCCTCCCGGGGAGGTTCGGGAAGCTCTCCTGGGTAGCTTCTATAAAGGCCAAAACCGATTTAGTTGATGTCTCTTACTCTGAGGACGATCCTACGTACTACCACGTCCAAGCCGGTGAGGCGGGCGTGACGATAGTACCTGACGCTGGAGTCGCTCCTGGGCTCAGCAATATGATGGCGGGAAGGGCTTACGCTCAACTTGAGGAAGTGAAGGAACTCAAGATATATGTTGGAGGTATCCCTGAGAGGCCAATCCCTCCCTTAGGCTATTTAGTGACTTGGAGCCCTGAGGATCTCATAGAGGAATACGTTAGAGATGCTAGATTGATTGAGGACGGGTCCCTCATGAAGAAGCCCGCTTTAAGCGATCTCGAGAGGATATACATACCGGAAGTAGGAGAATTAGAAGCTTTCTTGACGGATGGATTGAGGACGATGCTTAAGACGTTGAAGGGAGTTGAGTTCATGGCGGAGAAGACGCTCAGATGGCCAGGACACGCGGAGAAGATAGAGCTCCTGAGGACATTGGGTTACTTCAGTAAGGAGCCGATATCGAGTAGTGAGAACATATCCCCAGCTCAAGTGACTGCTAGACTATTCAAAGAGAAGCTCAAGGGGGATTCCAGGGATTTAGTCATTTTGATAGTGCAAGCGAAGGGGAAGAGGAGTCCCAGCAATATTGAGATAGAGTACAGGATGATCGATAAGTACGATGAGGCTACGGGCTTAACAGCGCTTGCCAGGACGACCGCCTTCTCTGCTACAGGTGTAGTCAAGTTGATCGCTGAGGGCTCTATCCCAGGCCCTGGTGTCCTTCCACCTGAAGTGATCGGGATGGATGAAAATCTCTTCGCTCTGATGGCAGAGTGGCTCTCCTGGAGGGGCATCAGGATCATCGAGAGGGTGACGGAGTCCAGAATGATACCCCCATCTACCTGAATCCTCCCTTTTTGAATTTAGGGCCTTGAGCGTCCCTTAGGATGACCCCATCGTCGATTCGATCAGGCGTGTGGTAGAATGAGTGAAATAGCGAGGATCTATGACGAAATCGCGGATAGCTACTTCCACCTCAGGTCAAGACCATGGCCCGAAGTTGAACTCGTTGACTCGGGGCCAGTCCTCGATCTAGGATGTGGGAGCGGTAGAAATGCTTCCTATCTGATGAAGAGAGGTTTCGAGGTAATCTGTGCCGATATATCTTTGGGAATGCTTAATGTGGCCTCTAGGGTTTTCTCAGGGGAGAGGGTCCAATGTGATGCAGCTTTCCTACCGTTCAGAGAGGGATCATTCTCCACAGTGCTTTATATAGCTACACTGCATCATCTAGAGGACGACCTCCGCTTGAGATCTCTCATGGAAGTCAGGAGAGTTTTAAAGGACGGTGGAAAGGCGATAATATCTGTTTGGGCTCTTTTTCAACCAAGATTCTTCAAAAAATTCCCTGAGATGTTCCTAAACTTTATCAAGGGAGGGGAGTTCCGAGATGTCTACGTGCCCTGGAGGAAGGGAGGGAGGGTCTTCATGCGATATTACCACTTATTCACTAGATCCGAGTTACTCTCCCTCCTCAGGAAAGCGGGATTCTCGGAGATCGAGTACCATAAGAGGAGCTTCAGATCGAGGTTCTTCGCTGAGAATCACGTAGCAGTAGTGAGGAAGTGATTAATAATCGTGATATTCTAGTGAGTAGGTGACATCTTGGAGAGGATCGAGCTCGGCGTAGAGCCGCTGGATGCATTATTACCCAATGGTACGATCAGAGGGAGTCTTATCGGCATCTTCGGTGAGACTGGAACGGGAAAAAGCGTCATATTGAATGAATTAGCTTTCAGATTCCTGCAAAGAGGGGAGAATGTCCTCTTCGTTTTACTAGAGGATCTACCTTTCTCCAGGATCCTCAGCTTCGATGCCCTGGGTTTCGATATCAGGAGATACTTAGAGGAGGGGAAGCTCAAGTTCTTGGACTGCTTCTCCTATAGGTTGAGGGGCTTCGATATCGAGGTGGAGCCCTACCTCAAGAAGAGCGTGATAGAAGCTGAGGATCCCAGGGACCCTGAGAGCGTATGGGAGGAGATCTTCAGTAGGGCTAAGGAAATTAGGGGAAAAGGAGTAGTCTTAATAGATTCTATGACGGAATTCCTCACGATAGCTCCTGATGCTTCAGTCCTCCTCGATCTCATGAAGACAGCTAAAGCCCTTCTCTGCAGGTACTATAAGATCCCCATCATATACAGCTTCCATTTCGGCTTCTACGATGATTTCAGGTTCCAGATCGAGGTCTTCTCAGATGGTGTAGTAGACCTCAGGTTCAATCCGGAGGTCGTGAATAACGCTTTAATCAAGCAGATCAGGATCAGGAGGATGAGCGGGTCCAAGCATAGGACAGAATGGTTTACTTTCGAAGTTGAAAGTGGAAGAGGAGTCGTTTTGGTGAAGTGAGATGAGGAGCTCACTATCCGCTGCTAAATCCATCTTGAGATCTAGGGGATTCGAGATAAGAGCTGAGTTAGTTCCAGTGAAAGTAGGGGGATATGAAGTCAGTGATGTCGACTTACTAGCTGAGAAGGAAAACTATCTTTACGCTGTCGAGGTGAAGAACGGAAAGCTGGATATAGGTGGAGTGAGACAAGCTTATGTCAATGCCCTCCTCCTGAATTCAAAACCCCTGATAGTTTGTAGAGGCTTCTCCGATGCTGCTGCTGAAGCTCTAGCTAAGGAGCTCGGGATAGAGGTCATCGTCCTCGATGACCTCATGATATCGGATCCCGAGGAGTTGAGGAGTATCTTGAGGGAGGAACTCAGATCCGCATTGATGGAAGTCTTGCCATCTATCTTATATCCACCCGAATTAGATGAGAGAGATATTGAGGTGTTGAGAGCTATAGCTAAATCTTCCGACTTCTTAGAAGCGGCCTCTCAACTTGGGATTACTCCAGATAAGCTCGGAAACCTCCTAAAGGATATGAGGATTAGGGGGAAGATCCCGAGGTGGGCCAAGGATTACGTCCAAGTCAAGGGATGGGCCGGGCTCATCGCATCGAGGGGTTAAGTTTATCTCCCCATACCTCTAGAAAATTGGATGAGGTCAAGATCCCTCATCCTCCTGCTGATAGCTATCCTCCTGATAGCTCTCATTTTATGGGGTCTTGGCGGATCTAAACCTGGGGGGAAGGTTATGGGGAACTTCACCTTGAGGTCCGTTTTCAGCAATAATGAGACTATACCTAAGAAGTACACTTGCGATGGTGATGATATCTCCCCACCCCTGAACTGGGAGGGAAAGCC
Source organism: uncultured Nitrososphaerota archaeon (assembly GCA_964519515.1). Lineage (GTDB taxonomy): Archaea > Korarchaeota > Korarchaeia > Korarchaeales > Korarchaeaceae > Korarchaeum. The sequence continues at coordinate 6,982 of CAZFIJ010000059.1, read as the reverse complement.
GGAGGGGACGGTCAGTTACGTCCTCATAGTCGATGATCCCGATGCTCCAGCTGGTACTTTCACTCATTGGATCCTCTATAACATACCCGGGGATCTCAACTCCCTCCCTGAGGGAGTGCCTCAGGGGAAGGAGGTCGAGTACGGGTATCAGGGGAGGAACGATTTCGGATCATATGGTTACGGTGGTCCTTGTCCTCCGAGAGGGAAACCTCACAGGTACTTCTTCAAGTTATACGCTCTCGATACGAAATTGGATCTACCGCCCGGAGCGAAAAAGGGGGATGTCGAGAGAGCGATGAAAGGGCATGTCATAGGAGAAGCTCAACTGATCGGCCTCTACGGGAGGGGTTAACACCTCACCCTATCCACTATTTTTTCCACGACTTGCTCCGTCCTGAAGTCACCCCCTAAATCAGGAGTAAATATTTTATCCCTTATCACGGAATCTACCGCTTTTCTTATCGGTTCTCCCCTCTTTGGGCTCTTACCTCTCTCCCAAAGCCAATCCAACATCATCGAAGCAGCTATTATCATCCCTATGGGGTTAGCTATCCCCTTCCCAGCTATATCCTCTCCGGTACCATGGATGGGCTCGAATGCTGCAAAATCCTCACCTATTTGAGCTGAACCGCAAAGTCCTATGCTTCCCACGACTCCCGCAGCTACATCAGATAGTATATCCCCGTATAGGTTCGGGGTGAGCATCACATCGAAGGCATCATCCAGTTTGACCAATTTATAGCCGGCTGCATCCACTATCTCATCATCAGCCCTCAGATCGAACTTCGATGCTACTCTATAGAAAGCATCTAGGAAGAGACCATCAGTCCTCTTAAGTATGTTCTTCTTATGAATCGCTGTCACCCTCCTCCTCCCCTCTCTCTTAGCAAGATTGAACGCGAACTCAGAGATCCTCTCAGCTCCCCTCCTAGTTATGACCCTCATAGCTATAGCTCTATCCTCATCCTCCACTTCCCATCCATAGTAAAGGCACTCCAAGTTCTCCCTCACTAATATCGTATCGACTCTCCTCATCGAGATGCCCTCATAACTCCTGAAGGGCCTCACGTTCGCGTAGAGCTTGAACTCCCTCCTCAAAAGCGTATTGATACTGGGATAACTTAAGCCCTTCGTTGGAGTAGCTACTGGACCCTTGAGCAGTGAGTCGCATTCCCTTATCTTTTCGATAGCATTGTCCTCAATCGGCTTACCTTCTTCGATGAAATACGATTTTCCAGCTTTTATCTCAATGAAATCAGCTTCTACATACCTTTCAAGTAGAGATAGAGTTGCTCTCACTATCTCCGGTCCCACACCGTCTCCCTCTATTACCGCTATCCGCATCCCGATCACTCCCAGGGGAACTTGCCCCTCTTCTTGAAGTACTCCACGATACCTCCCTCCTCGAATATCTCGAGTATCTCCCTGGGAAATGGTTTGAAGGTGAAGATGAGGGACTTCGTGATATTCTCTACCTTACCTCCCTCCAGGTCCACTTTAATTACATCCCATTGATCCGCCTCTACTTCAGCCTCTATCACGGGCAGGCCCACGTTCACAGCATTCCTATAGAATATCCTAGCGAAGCTAGAAGCTATTACAGCCCCTATACCTACTACTTTCAATAGTCTAGCAGCGTGCTCCCTGCTCGAACCGTAACCGAAGTTCTTACCGGCTACTATCACATCCCCGGGCTTGACGAGCTCATGGAAGTTAGGTATCAGATCGTGGAATACGTACTTCTTCATATCCTCCAAGCTACCGGAGGAGTACTTCAGCCTCCCCGGTATAATGTGATCCGTAGTTATATCGTCCCCCAGCCTCCAGACCCTACCCATTATCAACTCAAGAACCTCCCTGGATCAGTCAGCTTACCTTCCACTGCAGAGGCTGCTGCTGTGAGGGGTGAAGCTAGGTAGACTCTGCTATCGGGAGAGCCCATCCTACCGGGGAAGTTCCTCGTAGAAGTGGATACTACCGTCTCCCCCGGGCCAGCTAATCCCATGTGAGCCCCTATGCACGGGCCGCATGTAGGAGGGCCTATCGTACAACCGAACTCTAGGAGCAACTTAATCAACCCAGAATCGATCAGCTTCATCTGAACCTCCTTCGATGCAGGTATCACTATGCATCTAGTCCCCTCCTTCAATTTCCTCCCCCTCATTATCTTAGAGGCCAGGAGGAAGTCCTCGAACCTCCCCCCTGAGCACGAGCCTATGAACACTAAGTTCACCTCCTCCCCCTCGACTTCCTCAACGGGGACCACGCTATCTACGCTATTAGGAAGGGAGACATTGGGCTTTATCTCCTCAGCTGAGAATTCATGAAATTCTGAGTAATTAGCCCCCTCATCTGGCCATATCCCCTCGAAATGGCCTACTCTCTCCTTCAACCATCCTGAGGTCTTCCCATCGGTCGGTATAATAGCTGCTTTAGCTCCCATCTCGACGCTCATATTCGCTAGCACCATCTTAGAGTCGAGGCTCATGGCCTCTACTGTCGATCCCAAGAATTCAACAGCTTTGTAATTCGCTCCATCGCTACCCAGCCTCCCTATGACCTCTAGGATCACGTCCTTCGCTGTGACGTAATCCCTTAGAGCGCCATCTACCTTCACTGCGATGCTCTCAGGTACTTTGAGCCAGATCTTCCCAGTGAGCATCGCTATAGCTGCATCAGTGCTCCCCACTCCAGTAGCGAAAGCTCCTAGGGCTCCTAGCGTTACTGTATGACTATCCGCCCCTATTACGAGATCCCAGGGCTTAACTACCCCCCTCTCGGGGATCACTTGATGGCAGATCCCCTCCCCCACATCGAAGACCCTCACCCCCCATCTAGAGGCGAAATCCCTCATCCTCTTATGGTTAGCGGCAGCATCTACATTAGGGGGCGGGGATGCATGATCTATCGTGAATATAGCTCTGCTCCTCAGTTCCCTGGGCCCGAGCTCCTCTATGATCTCTATAGTTAGAGGGGCTGTCCCATCATGAGCGTAAACTAGATCGACGCTCGCAACGATATGCTCTCCGGGATAGACTCTTCTTCCAGCCTTTCTCGATAATACCTTCTCGGACATCGTCATCGGCATAATTCAGCCACCTCGGAGAGCTCCGGGAAGTATTTCTTGAGGAGGGAGAGAGCTTCTTCCTCGCTCAAGGGCTCAGTTCTCCCTTCTTCGAAGATCTTGAGCATCTCCCTATAAGCTAGCTCCACTCTCGGATCCTCCTTCAAGTTCTCCCATTCCTTCAGCTTGAGCTTCCTCGCCAGCCAGTAGATTATGCCGGACCTACCGGAGTAGGGCGAGATCTCAATTGAGTAGGGCCTCCCGATGATAGCCGGATCGAACGGAAGGTATATAGCTGGGTTCTTCAGTAAGCCGTCTATGTGAATCCCGGCTTTCGTTTTGAACGCATTTTCTCCGAGTATGGGATAGAACTCCGGTATCCTGAACCCCATCTCATTGAAGACATCTATTATTTTACTCAATGCTCTGAGATTAAGCTTCCTCTCCCCCGACAGTTGTGAATGCATTATAGCGATAGCTTTGAGCGGACAGTTGCCAGCCCTCTCCCCTATGCCCATGAGCGTGCAATTAGATATAGAGGCACCGTAAAGCCAAGCAGCTAGATGGTTCGCGACGACTAAGTGGAAATCGTTATGGCCATGAAACTCAATCTGCTCGCTTCTCAATCCTATCTCCTCTATGAGGACTCTTATGAGCCTAGGGACTCCTCTGGGGAGGGGAGATTCTGGGAAGGGCAGGGCTAAGCCCAAGGTATCTGAGATCTTGAAGCTCACCTCTCCTCCTTCCCTTTCCGAGATCCTCAAGATGTCCTCTATGAAGGGAAGGACGAAGCCGTAGATATCCGATCTAGTTATGTCTTCCATCGCGACCTTGAGCCTCAATCCCATCCTCAATCCCTCTCTTATCGCCGATAAGAATTTCTCTCTGGCTTCAGTCCTGCTCATCTTGAGCTTGTAGTGGATATGGTAATCTGAGACTGAAGTGAGGAGCACCGTAGTATCGAGGCCGCACTCCTTCACGAGCTTGAGGTCCTCCACGCTCGCCCTGACCCATCCTATAGGATTTGGCGTGGTCCCAAAATCCCTGAGGGCTCTTATCACCTCCCTATCCTTCGAAGTGTAGGGGAAGAGCTCTATATCCCTTATCACACCGCTCCCCCCGTCTAGCTCCGATAGGATGGAGTACAACTTGATGCACTCCTCCTTGCTGAACGGCCTGCTCCCCTGCTGGCCATCCCTCAGCGTAGTATCCGTTATCAGTAGCTCGTGGGAGGGGATCCTCCTAGCTAACTTAGGTATATCTAACTCGGGGAAGAACCACTCGTACCATCTCAACTCTCATCCCCCTCAGTTCCGAAGGATCGATGTTACATAGACGCATAACGTGAATCGGTTCGATAGTTTGAGAATACGCGATTAGGAATTATATATAAGCATATCGTTTGGTAGCCGTGAGAAATGTACGAAGATCGGATCTATATAAATTGTAACGATCTTCTCATTACGATTTTCGTATAACCCTCGGGATCTCAGTAGCGCAGGGGATACCGACAGAGCATTTGCCACAAGCATCGGCTTTCCCTAAAATTGGCCACTTTTCGGCGAAAGAGAGTAATCTCTCGTAACATTTCCCCTTCATGGATTTCCAATCGTTTAAAGCCCCTATAGGGCATCTCCTCACACATGAATCACAATGATAACCGAGCTTCGCTAAGCAGTACTCATGCCCAGGTCTCTCCGATCTCTCTATAGGGGCCTCAGTTATGATTGTGCATATCCTGACAGCGCAGCCCCTCTCTGTTATGAGTAAATTGTTCAAACCGAAGGTCCCCAAGCCGCAGACGTAACCAGCGTGCCTATGGCTCCAACTCGCCCTGAGCTCTGCATCATCGAAGTCATGCGTCGGCCTTAAGGGTAAGCTATTGTAACCCAAGTTCTTAAGATATTCCGCCAATTTATAAGAAGTATTCCATAGAATCTCATTAGCCGTAACATAGTCTCTTAACCATTCGAATGATGGCTCATCCCCACTAATATTACTTCTTATCGCTTCATCACTTATTGGGAGGGCGAACACTATGACACTCCTCGCCTCGTTTAAGAGCTCCCGAGGTGCCTTCATCCAGGGATGTAAGAGCTTTAGCTCAGCCCAGAGGGGATCTTCCGCTCCTCCAATTGCTACAGGTGCTGGTAACCTGAATTTTATCCCTCTATTTAGGGCTTCATCCTCTAAAAAAGAGTTTATTAATTTTTTGATCTCGAGCTTGAGCATTCAAGCATCACGCCTGAGCGCTCTCAGTAGTCTGAACGGCTCCTCCTTGAGCGGTCCCTCCCGCGCCTCTCCTGAGCAGTAACGCTAATATCAGGACCAGTAGGAGGAGTGCTATAGCTATTAACAGATAATCTGTAGTTGCGAGGCCCCTCTCAACTGTCAAAGTAACTGTCTCTCTCTTCGTTTCAGTGAAAGTAGTTGATTCAGTGAACGTAGTCGTCTTGGTAGGCGTCTCTACCTGAGCGCCCTTGACGATCACCTTGAGGTTGGTCGATGCTGATAATCCATCTATAGTCGCGACGAGAGATGCGGAATAATTACCTTCCTTCGCATCCGTCAATGTCAAGTTTATTACCCCTAATTGCCCTGATTTGAGCTTCGGTGGGATAGAGTAACTTATCCCAGCGGGCAGTCCGAGTAGGGAGAGAGTGGCATCCTCTACCTCCCCACTATACGTAACTAAGACTGCTATCTGGGCCTTAGGGGAATCTCTCGTCAATATTATCTCGTATGGAGCGGCAAATATTGATATTTTAGCTTGCTCAACGCTCTTCACAATTACTACAACACTCCTGCTCTTCAGGAGGGTCTCGCCCTTGTATAACTCGATCCCTATGTTATAAGTACCCTGGAGAGTGCCCTTAGGTATGGAGATCCATAGCTGGACTTTAGAGGTCTCGTAGAACTTCGTCGGGTAGTAGCTCAAGTACCAACCTTGAGGAGCGTAGACCCTGAGCGTCAGGGGGTCTGGGCTCTTACCGCCGGGGATGCTTATCGTCACATCTACCTTGACGTTGTCCCCTGGCTTAGCAACTAGAGTTAGCGGGTAAACTATTAGATTTATGTTCTCAGGCCTAGGAGCCTCTAAGACAGTTAGAGTAGCATACGCTCTATAGCATGAGCTCCCGCTACATCCCTCAACCACTACGCTATAATCTCCTGGGGTCATACTGGAAGTATCTATAGAAAGTATGGAGGAGTAATAAGCGCAGGGCAGTGCTGGGCAGCATGAGGGAGGACATGTAGGACACATGGGGTTAGGAGTGAATACGTACGATGTGCAGAGAGGGCATATCAACTTCAGGTATATCGGTCCTGTGAATCCGTAAGTTGGAGTAGCGTAAACCGTGAAGTTAGCTCTCTCACCTCTGTAAACTGAGAGTCTGGATGGGGATATCGATAGGATGAACTGGGGTTCTGGTGGAAGTATCTTGACAGTCACATCTTCATAAACTGAAGCTCCTGTTGTGTCCCTCCCCCTCACCGTTATAGTGTAAGTCCCAGGAGGGGTCGTCTCAGAAGTTATCACTTTCATTATCGTTGTTTCAACAACTCCAGGCTTTAGAGGATTATCAAGGAAGCTGACAGAACTAGATGGAGGCTCATAGAAGACTGTGAGATATACATCATTTGAGAAAGCTGGATTCAGTTTTATCAGATTCACTGTGAAGCTAGCGGTCTCTCCAGCTCTTACCTCAGCATAAGTCGGTGATATACTTATGTCGAAATCAGCTGCGTAGAGTGGGATGAGGCTCAAGGTCATTAGGGATATCAAGAGGAAGATATGCATGCTCTTGGGCATCATCGGTACGCTGAGTGGGAGAGACTTATAAGTTTGATGCATGAAGAAAGTCCGGTTCGCTTTAAAATATTTAGATGATAGACGAATCATACGTATAGGTAGTT
>CAZFIJ010000058.1:0-7965 GCA_964519515.1 uncultured Nitrososphaerota archaeon | reverse complement strand
AAGCCCCTATTTGGGGGATCTTAGGATAGGGGATGCGAGGAAGCTCAAGGAGGCATTGGAAAGCGATATTTACAAGAGGGTGGGGGATGCGAGGAATTTGAAGGGGAGATGTGGGGATTGCATCTTTAAAGAGATCTGCGGTGGATCGAGAGTGAAGGCATACGTCTATTCAGGGGATCTCTTCGGGGAGGATCCTACATGTCTCATAAATTGATAGATTTCGAGGACAGGCCCCTCGTCATTTTCTGGGAGCTGACTAAAGCTTGTAAGCTTAAATGTAAGCACTGTAGAGCTGAGGCAATACCTGAGCCCCTGGAAGATGAGCTCAAAGAGGAGGAGGCCTTGAAACTCATAGAGGATATTGAGGGATTCGGCGACCCTCTACCGATCCTCATATTGACCGGAGGAGATCCCTTAATGAGGAGGGACTTGAATGAGATCGTGAGCTACGCGAAGCGGAGGGGGATCAGGATGGGCATAGCTCCAGCTGTCACGGATCTCATCGCAGATAAGATAGATCTGATCGATGAAATAGGATCCGTCTCAATAAGTCTCGATGGGATCGGGGAAAAGCACGATTTGATAAGGGGGGATCCTGGAAACTTCTCCAGGACCATAGATTACTTGAAGATGCTCTCTATGAGAGGCCTCAAGGTTCAGGTAAACACGCTAGTAGCGAAGGAGAACGTTTCAGAGCTCCCTAAATTAGCGAAGCTCCTAATAGATATGGGAATAAAGGCATGGGAGCTCTTCTTCCTCATAAAGGTCGGGAGAGGTATTGATTTGAATGAGCTCACCCCTCAGGAGTGCGAGGATGTCTCCCACTTCCTAGTAGAGGTCTCGAGATACGGGATGGAAGTGAGGACTGTGGAAGCTCCTTTCTTCAGGAGGGTGGTCGAGATAAGTGGAAAGAGCTTCGAGGGTATTAAAGCTACTTCTGAGAGATATGGGCTCGGATCCCTTTATACTGACCTGACTGAGCAGCTTATTAGCCTTTTGGGACCCCCTAGCGGTAGCCCTAACGTGAGGTCTTCCTTCACTAGGGATGGGAATGGCGTCATATTCATCTCCCATAACGGAGAGGTGTATCCGAGCGGGTTCGCCCCCTTGAGGCTGGGGGATGTCAGAGAGGAAAGTCTCGTGAAGATCTATAGGGAGAATGAGATCTTAAAGAAGATAAGAAGGGCTGAATTCAAAGGAAGATGTGGTATCTGCGAATACAGATTCATATGCGGGGGGAGTAGAGCCAGGGCTTTGAGTAGGAAGGGTGATATATTGGATGAAGATCCTTGCTGCATCTATGAACCTATTCCAAATACTAGAGGATTCTCAGCTTCTAATCGCTTAATCTCATGAGTCTCTCTGAATGTTGAACGTTCAACAACGGAGATATTTCTCTACATAAAGTAATCCATATGCACTCGATCTCGCGAGGTCTCGAGGGTTAGAATCCCTCAGGAATATGCTCTATGATTTACTGGAGTTTAGAGATAAGTTGAAGGCGGTAACTTCCTGGCCCACGGGTCTCCCAGAAGCTAGCATCGGGACCATCAGGGTTAAAGTCGGTTTCCCAGCGATGTTGAGGAATGGCGTCATAATGGACGTTACTTCTGTTGAACAAGCTCAAATAGCTGAGGATTCTGGTGCAGTTGGTGTGATGGTGCTCGATAAACTCCCATACGATGTGAGGAAGAGCGGTGGAGTCGCTAGGATGGCGGATCTGAGGGTAATAGAGGATGTGATGAATCACATCACGATACCTGTGAGCGCGAAAGTGAGAATAGGCCACTTCTATGAAGCTATCCTCCTCGAATCCATCGGTGTTGACCTAATAGATGAATCCGAGGTCCTCACGCCTGTTGATGAGGCTCATCATATAAATAAGTGGGCCTTCAAAGTGCCATTCGTCAACGGCTGCAGGGAGCTCTGTGAGGCTCTGAGGAGGATATCTGAGGGGGCATCTATGATAAGGAGTAAGGGAGAGGCGGGAACTGGAAACGTATCTGAAGCAGTCAAGCACTTCAAGCAGTTACTTAGGGCGATAATAACGCTTCACCTAGCCCATAAGGATGGAGAGGAGGAGATCTTGAGGGACTTCGCTAGGCAGTGTCAAGTCGCTCAGGGCTTAGTGAACTTAACTGCTAGGATGGGCAGGCTCCCCGTGATAACTTTCGCGGCCGGGGGCATAGCTACACCAGCTGACGCTGCTCTAATGATGTACTTGGGTGCTGATGGTGTCTTCGTGGGCTCCGGTATTTTCAAGAGCCAGGATCCCAAGCAGAGGGCCTTCGCTATCGTCTTAGCCACTTCGCACTGGGACGATCCCGAAACTGTAGTCGAAGCACAGAAGATGGTGAGCGAGAGAGCTTCGATGCTGGGTATCGAGATCAGCTCCCTCAAGGCGGAGGAGCTACTTCAGATGAGGGGTGTCTGAATGAAGATAGGGATTTTAGCCCTTCAAGGTGATATAGAGGAGCATGAACACGCTATCATGGATTCTTCGAGATCTTTGGGCTTTGAAGTAGATATCGTGAGGGTCAAGAGGCCTAGTGACCTCCAAGGCCTCTCAGGGATCTTGATACCTGGAGGGGAATCTACTACTATATGGAAGTTATCCCAAGGTGAGTTGATGCTAACGTTGAGAGATGAGATCTCAGATGGGCTTCCAGCTATGGGAACTTGTGCTGGCGCTATATTCATGGCTAAGGAAGTTAAGGATAGGGTTGTAGGTGAGACGGGTCAAGGTATATTGGGATTGATGGATATGACTGTCATCAGGAACTACTACGGGAGGCAGAGGGAATCCTTCGAGATAGATCTCAATTTAGAGAGGATAGGGGGCGTGAGAGCTGTCTTCATAAGGGCCCCGGCTATAGTCAAGATTTGGGGTAAGGCGCGTGCTCTCTCTGAACTCAATGGGACCTATCCCGCTGTTATCCAGGATAATATGTTAGCTCTAACTTTCCATCCAGAGCTGACGACAAGCAAGGTACACGAGTGGTTCCTCAGGGAATTGGTGCTGAAATGATCTAATAGCTGAAGTGCTAGTTAAACTCTGAAGTTACCCAGAGTTCCCCAATATTTTTTAATTCTCATAAGTACCTCGCCCCAGCTTACATTAAAAATTAATTTTTCCCAGCTCGCATTTGAGGGGTTACCTTGAGGGAGGACTTACTCCAGGAATTCCCATCCCTAGAGAGGTACATATATCTGAACACAGCAAGCATAGGCTTGGTCCCGAGGAGAACGATAGAGGCCATTAGGGATTTCTCCGAGAGAGTCATGAGTGAGGGCTCAGCTTATCTAGACGAGGATATGGAAGAGGGTATCTTCGAGGAACTCAGGAGAGCTTCCTCCAGGCTGATGAAGTGCGATGAAGATGATGTAGCTATATTCAGTAGTGTCACAGAGGCCATAAATTCACTAGCTTGGGCTTTGAGAGGGGGAGGAAAGATCATCTCAACGAGCTTGGAGTTCCCATCTCTCATATATCCGTGGATAAGGATAGGGAAGGAGAAGAATTGGAGCTTGGAGCTCTTGAAATCAGATCTCCTAGTGGACGAAGATGAGCTCTTGAAGAGGATAGTTGAGGGAGTTAGAGCAGTTTGCCTGAGTCATGTGGAGTTCTTGACTGGCCAGAGGTTAAATTTGAGGGAGATAGCTGAGAGAGCTCATGAAGTAGGATCCTTACTCATCGTCGACGGGATACAAGCAGCAGGCTGCATTCCTATCGATGTAAAGGCACTAGATGTAGATTTTTATGTCTTCGGAGGCTATAAGTGGCTCCTAGGCCCTATGGGCGCTGCCGCAGCTTACATAAGGGAGGAACTATCGGATGAACTCGAGCCAGGTATAGTGGGCTGGCGATCCGTCGAAGATATGTGGTCTCTCGACGCCTCTAGCGTGAGGTACGCGAGGGGAGCGAGAAAATTCGAATATAGCACGAGTTCTTATGATTCGAAAGTGGGCTTAGCTAAATCCATCGAGTACTTGCTCGAGATAGGGATAGAATCCATTTATGAGCACGATATGAGGGTTAGCGAGAGGTTCATGGATAGGATCGGGGAGATAGAGGGTATTAAAATCGTGACACCACAGAAGGGACCTATAGTGACTATAGAAGCTGATAGGCCATACGATCTCCTCAGGATGATAGAGAGGGGGGATAGGAAGCTCATCGCTAGCGTCAGGAGAGGGTTGATCAGGTTCTCTATCCACTTGTATAACGATTATGAGGATGTCGAGGAAGCCTCTGATCGCTTAGCTAGAGCCGTCAAAAGTACATCCTGAGGATCGTCTAGAGATCGGGAATGGATCTAGAGCTCGTCGGGCAAGAGATAGAGTTTTATTGAATCCCCTACATCTATTGAGGATGAACTGGGGCTGGCTCTTGGATCCGCTGAAGATGATGTTTAAGGAGGATTTAGTATCGGTAATCGTGTTCGGATCCTTCGCCAGGGGGGAGGTGAAGGAGGGAAGTGATTTAGATGTGCTCATAGTACTCAGGGAACTCCCTATTAAGGACAGGCTCAAGTTGTCTGCCAGTATCTCGAGCTCACTGAAGCCCCCCGAGGGGTTCCCTAGGCCCGTCTCCCCAGTGATAATGACGGCGGAGGAAGTTAAGAAGCACCCCCCTATATTGCTAGATATGATAGAGGACTCCCTGATCCTTCACGATGAGGGTAAGTTCATGGAGGGAGTTCTGAGGGATTTGAAGAGGAAGTTGGAGGAGATGGGGGGCAAGAGGGTCAAGTTAGCTGATGGATGGTACTGGATCCTGAAACCAGATGCGAACTTAGGGGAGGTGGTAGAGCTCTGATAAATCTGAAGATGGCAGCTGATTATCTTAAGCGCTCCCTCTCATGCCTGGAGGAAGCGAAAGCCGCGTTAGAACGTGAAGACTACCCTCTCTGTGTTAGAAGATCTCAGGAATCCATTGAGATGGCAGCGAAATCTCTCTTGAGGGCCTTAGCCTTAGAATATCCTAAGACGCATGATGTGAGCCCTATCCTTCTCTCAGTGAAGGAGAGACTGCCAGAACCTCTGAGGATTAGGATTGATCAACTATCGTCTTTGATCTCGGAGCTCGCCGCTATAAGGGGTCCAGCTATGTACGGTTATGAGAGCGAGGGAATACCGGCATCTGACGTCATCTCTAGGAGCTACGCCGATGAAGTGTTCGAGAGAGTGAGGGAGCACGTGGATATCATATCGAGCGTGCTCATCCCGATCCTGAGGGAAAAAGGCTTCTGGAATGGACCTTGACTTCCCTGGATCCCGATGAATTTAACTTGAGGTATCATCATGAGCTAGCCTCACGAGAACTCTCAGAGAAATACCTGAAGAGTCCCTATCCTCCCCCAGCGGGTGGGAAGATATCTATTGAATCCCCTCCCTCAACTTCGGTATCGAGCCAATCTAAGAGCCTTATGTTCCTCCCGTTCAACAATATCATGAAATTCTCATACCCGAACTCCTCAAGCACTCCCTTTAGATCCTTAAGCTCATCGAGAAGTTCTGAGAATTTCACTTTCTCTCTGCTTAGGTTCACAACTTTACTCTTCCATCCGAGCTTCTCCCTGAGCGTCACGTACACCCTTACCTCTACCATCTAGTGGGATCTGTTCACCTCACTTATATTTGTTCAGGGCGTGAGAACTAGAGTTCTATCTGAGTCAGAGAGGACAGTATGAGAGTCCGTGTAAGTAAGGGCAGTGTGAACATGAGGGTTTATTCCCCCAGCAATCTGATTCATTACTCTTAGTGATTAAACAGTAATTTACGAGGTTACAATCTAAACAAGAGGGGAGCCTCGAGAAGTAAAGCCTGAAAAACATTTTATAGGATTTCCTCCATATATCTATGAGGCTTTCATTTTTTATATCTCCGAGTATCACTTCATTTATCTTCCTCTCCACTCCCAGCACTTCAGTCCTCCAGTCCCTAGAGTAGTATACGCAGGGAGAGACGATACCATCGCACCTAATGAATAAAGCCCTGTTAGAGAAGAAGGGGCAAGATCTATAAGTTGTTGGAGCTAAGTTTGGCCTCATCACTCTTACTCCACTCTCAAGGATCTTTAAGGGGACTAGATCAAGCTCTCCCTTGAGCTTCTCGAGGCAATCTCTATCATCTATGCAGTTGAGATCAGCTCCCCCTGGATAGCGTATGTAGTTACTGAACCTGATCTCGCTTATGCCTAGAGCTCTAGCGAAATCAATGGATCTGCTCACCTCACCTACATTAAGCTTCGTGATCGTGAATATAGCATTCACCTGAGGCTTAACGCTCCCATTCTCTATTTTAAGTTCTAGGAGTTTCTTCAACCCACCCATAACTTTCAGGAGATCTCCTGGCTTCCTGATATCATTATAGAGTTCGATATCGAAAGTATCTATGCTGACGAAGGCCTCATCTACCCCCAATTTAACGAGCTCCTCAGCTATATCCTCGAGAGTGGAGCCATTAGTATTCAGAGCTACTGTGAATCCCAGTTCCTTAGCGGCTTTGAGCATCTCAATCATTCTTGGGTTTGATGTCGGCTCTCCCCAGCCGGAGAAGACCAATTTGCTCACTTTAGCCTCCTTCCCCTCCCTCAAGATGAGCTCGAAAGTATCGTAACCCATATCGCATCTTTTAAAGCCTGAGATAGCATTTCTAAAGCAATGTAAACAATTGTAATTACAATTTGTTGATATTTCCACCATCAGAGTCCTCGGATGGGAATCCGGTCTCAGAGATAACTCCCAATCTCCATATTTAAATTTCCCCTCGGGAATCTTATATCACCCATTGAATTTTAACGATAGTAGGATAAAAAGTTTCATCAAAAAAGCTTATTAGTAAAACCCCCTGAGGATTCAGGGGGACCATGGCCCCTGGCGGTTACATGGGTAACGTGTTGAGGTTGAACCTGACGGAGGGCAAAGTGACTAAGGAGTCGTTGCCACCTGAGGACGTCCTGAGGGCTTGGTTGGGAGGGAGGGGCTTAGGAGTTTACTACATGCTCAAGGAAGTGGATCCGAAGGTAGACCCGCTCAGCCCATCGAATAAAGCTATAGTAGCTACAGGACCCCTCACGGGGGTGACGGGAGTCCCATCATCGGGTAGATGGTGCTCTGTAACTAAGGCCCCTCTCAATAACACAATCCATGATGCCCAGAGCGGCGGGAAGTTCGGCCCTGAGCTCAAGTTCGCTGGATTCGATGCTGTCATAATAGAGGGAGCTTCGGAGAAGCCAGTTTATCTCTGGGTCCACGATGGGGAAGCTGAACTGAGGGATGCGAAGCACCTTTGGGGTAAGGACACGCATGCTACTACTGATGCTATAAGGGAGGAGCTCGCCCCTGAGATAGGAGTTGAGGAAGCTAAGGAGGTGAAGGTCCTCACTATAGGACCGGCTGGTGAGAACCTATCCAAGATAGCTTGCCTCATAAACGATAAGTCTAGGGCAGCGGGCAGAGGGGGACATGGAGCTGTCTGGGGATCTAAGAAGCTTAAGGCCATAGCTGTTAGGGGTCATATGACACCTAGCGTCGCTAAAGAAGATGTCTTCGAGGAAATATCGGAGAAATCAGTCGATATAATAAAGAAAGCTCCTGTGACAGCTCAAGCACTTCCGAAGTATGGGACGGCAGTTCTAGTTAATGTAATAAATCAGCATGGAGTCTTTCCCACTAGGAACTTCCAGACAGGCGTGTTCCAGACGGCAGAAAAGATAAGCGGTGAGAGGATAGCTGAGGAGATAATGGATTGGAAGAAGCAGGAGGAAGAGGTCTGTTGGGGATGCCCGATAAGTTGCGCTAGGTATACGAGGGTAGAGAAGCCCCCCTTCACGGGGGAGGGAGGGGGTCCTGAGTACGAGACCGTATGGGCTTTAGGAGCTCAGACAGGAACTGATGATCTCGCGGCTGTCTCTAAGGCGAATTACTTGTGCAATGAATTGGGCTTGGATACTATATCGAT
>CAZFIJ010000057.1:0-3862 GCA_964519515.1 uncultured Nitrososphaerota archaeon | reverse complement strand
AAGGGGGGTTTGGTGAGGATTGTGTGGCCTAAAATAAGCCCGGAGTATCCGGTGGGGAGGAATAGTTTCAGATCCGGCTATCCTGTGATAGTTCCTTTATTGGGGCCCGTTGAAGTTGGAATGGTGGGACTAGTGAGGCTTGGATAGATAGCGTAGGTAACCTCAGGGTGGGTCCTAAAGCTGTGGGTGCTGATCCTGGTCCAGCTTGCTATGGTAGAGGAGGAAATATACCAACAGTTACGGATGCTTATGTCGTCAACGGCCTCCTCAACCCCAAGTACCTGCTAGGCGGGGAGCTGCCCATACACAGGGATCTGGGGGAGAAAGTCATAAAGGAGAAGATAGCCAAACATTTCAATGTAAGCGTTGAGCAAGCATCTGAGGGTATAATAAAACTAGCTAATGATAACGCTGCCCTGGCGATAAGGCTGGTATCTGTTCAGAAGGGTTACGATCCCAGGGACTTCACTCTAATAGCCTATGGGGGTTCAGGGCCTATGTTCGCACCTTTCATAGCTGAGGAGCTCGAGATAAAGAAAATAGTAGTTCCGGTAATTCCACCAGGTGTGTTCTCCGCTTGGGGTATGCTACTTGCTGATATAAAGCACGATGTCAGGTACACTTTCATAGTGAGGCTGGACTCTCAGGACGCTACTAGCAAAGTGAACTCGATCTATGAGGAGCTAGAGAAGAAAGTTAGGGAAGTATTCGCCTCAGAGGGCTTCAATCCTAATGATGTGGTAATTGAGAGGTATGCTGATATGAGATATTACGGGCAGGAGCATACAGTAAGGGTCCCGATAATGGGAGGAAAAATAGGCGGGGCTGAGATCGAGGAGATAAAGGAGAGGTTCCACTCGAACCACTATAGGGAGTATAGCTTCAGGTTAGACTCGAGCCCAGTGGAGATAGTCAACTTCCACGTCACGGGCATAATACCCGTTAAGAGGATAAAACTAGCTGAGATCCCTGAGAGGAACAACTCATTGGAGAAGGCGGTGAAGGAGGAGAGAGAGGTATTCCTAAACGGTGGTTACTTAAAGCTGAAGATATACGATAGGGATATGCTTCCCAGGGATAAAACGATAAAAGGGCCCTCCATAATAGAGGGCACTACATCGACTGCTATAATCCTGGAGGGTCAGGAGGGACATGTGGATAATTATGGGAATTTAGTTATTTTCGTGAGATGAGGGGGTGTTATTATGGGTGTAGATCCTTTCACCCTTGAGATAATAAAGAATGGTCTGATAGTCGCGAATGATGAGATGTTCTATGCTTTCGGGAGGACAGCGAAGAGTCCCGTAATATACGAGGTCCTGGACTATGCTGTAGCTCTCTCAGATGCTAAAGGGGAGCTAATGGCTCTAGCTCCTGGAGTTCCTGGGTTCTCAGGTGTTTTAGATTTCGTCGCAAAGGAAGTTCTTGAGAAGTTCGGGAGCGATATTAAGGATGGTGACATATTCATAAGCAACGTCCCATATCATTCGGGAACTCACTTGAATGATGTGACTCTCTCGATGCCTATATTCTACAAGGATAGGCTGATAGGTTTCGCGATAAATAAGGGGCATTGGAGTGAAGTCGGTGGGATGCACTTCGGTAGCTGGACCTCTGATTCAACTGAGATATTCCAGGAAGGGACTCAGTTCCCTTGCGTCAAGCTTTTCGTTGAGGGGAAGCCAAATAGGGACGTTATCGATATAATAAAGTACAACTCGAGACTCCCTGATTTCACTATAGGGGATATGGAAGCTCAAGCAGCTTCTCTAAAGGTCGCAGCGAGGAGAGTGATATCATTAATAGAGAAATATGGGTTCGATGCCGTTCAGGAGGCTATGGAGAAGATCCTCTCTGATGGGGAGAAATACGCTAAGATGAAGCTTAAGGAACTGCCTAAAGGTGAGTTCGAAGCTGAGGATTATATAGACGATGATGGTATCACGGATAATCCTCTCTACGTTAGGGTCAAGGTGAAGATAACCGATGATGAGATGCTAGTGGACTTCACTGGGAGCGCTGAGCAGGCTAAGGGCTCGATAAATTCGTCATATCCAGCGACAGTCTCCGGGGTCAGGGAGACTTATATGGCCGTTACGGATCCTCATGCGATGCCTAATGGTGGCTATTTCAGACCCCTCAAGGTTATAGCTCCAGAGGGGACTGTCTTCAATCCTAGAAGACCTGCTCCAACATCCACCTTCTGGGAGGCGATGTCATACACGACAGATCTCGTTTGGAAGGCTCTAGCACCGCATGTCCCTGAGAAACTGAGCGCAGGCCACTTCCTATCCATATTAGCGACGATACTGGGTGGAGTTGACGATAGGACTGGGGAACCTTTCGCTATAGTTGAGCCTCAACCTGGAGGGTGGGGAGCATCTTACGACACAGATGGAGAGAGCGCCTTAGTTGCTTGTGGGGATGGGGAGACATACATAGCCTCAGCAGAGGTCTATGAGAGGAGGATGCCCATACTCGTTGAGAGGTATACGTTGAATACTGAGGATGGGACTGGCCACGGTAAATTTAGGGGAGGTTTCGGAATAATAAGGAACTACATGGTTTTATGCAGTGAGGCATCTTTCACAGTATCTATAGGCAGATCTAAGTTCCCGCCTTGGGGAGTGGATGGTGGATGCAACGGGACCCCGAATTACTGTCTCATCTATAAGCACAATGAGGAGCCGAGGAAGGTCAGGAAGGTCGCAGCTCTTAGGCTCGTTAAGGGAGAGATGGTGAGTCTGAGGAGCGCTGGAGGCGGAGGATGGGGATCTCCTCTGGAAAGGGATCCGAAACTCGTTCAGTGGGATGTGAAGAATGAGTACATAACTATAGAGACTGCAAGAAATGTATATGGCGTTGTCCTAGATCCGAAAACACTGGAGATCGATGTAGAGGGAACGGAGAAGCTTAGAGAGGAGATGAGGAAGAAGGGGTCTGTTTGCCCCTAAATTTTTCCTATTTTTTAAGCATTTAAATGGACTCAATGCTTTTTATTCTGGGAGGACATCGTCTAAAAAGGTGAGGTCTTGCATTACGCGGATCTAGTCATAGAGGGTAACGTATATACGATGGATGAGGATAAACCATTTGCCAAGAGCGTAGCGATCAAAGGGGATAAGATAATCTTCGTCGGAGATAATGCGAATGATATGATAGGTAAGGACACTATTTTGATAAACGCTGAAGGAAAATCAGTGCTCCCCGGCTTCATAGATACTCATGTCCATTTCGTGGGGACCGCTATCTCTAGATTCGATGACTTAGATGCCTTCGGACTCTCCTCTATCTCCGAGATCTTAGAAGCTATAAAACGCATAAAGAAGCCGGAAGGGCAGTGGATAAGGGTGAGAGGATTCGATGATTCTATGGTCGTGGAGCAAAGATATCCTACTAGGTGGGAATTGGACTCTGTAGCACCTAAGAATCCTGTGATAGTCAAGAGATTGGATGGGCATTCTTGCGTCATGAATTCTCTAGCTCTAGATAGAGTAGGCATAAAGCCTGAGATGAGGGGTGTGGATATCGATGAGCAGGGCAGGATCACTGGCATCCTCAGGGCGGAAGCGAATGAGATAGCCAGGAGGACCTCTGAATACGAAGCTAGCAAAGAGGAGATACTGGAAAAACTCGTTGATGTCTCTTATGGTGCATTAAGATCAGGCATAACGACTATTCATGCTCTAGAAGGTTCTACTGGGGATGAATCTGAAGTAAAGCTCCTTATGGATGCTAAGCTGCCATTAGATTTCGTGATCTACTTCCAGACGACTGATATTAGGGAGGCGATCGCATTAGACTTACCTAGGATAGGGGGCTGCAGATCGGAAGAGCGGTTCAGCAGGAATGCCGCGCCCGA
>CAZFIJ010000056.1:0-5610 GCA_964519515.1 uncultured Nitrososphaerota archaeon | reverse complement strand
TGTGGTGGTGGGTCGGACAGGAGCATGAAGCTGAGGAGAGGAAAGTCGCGTTCCAGCCTTACCAAGTCAACTCGAACTTGATGAAGAGAGCAGCTAAGAACGCAGTTTTCATGCACTGCCTACCAGCGGGCAGGGGAATGGAAGTGACTGATGAAGTCATAGATGGGCCGTGGAGCATAGTCTGGGATCAAGCTGAGAACAGGCTTCACGTGGAGAAAGCAATATTAGTGCTCCTAATGGGGTGATCTCATGTCAGTTTCCTTCAAGAAGGTCCTGAAGTACTGGGACCTCTTTTTATTCAACGTTTGCGCTATAGTCGTGTTGGATACAGTAGCTTCCTCAGCAGCTATAGGCATGCAGACGTTCTTCTGGTGGTTCTTAACTCTCTTCCTCTTCTTCATCCCCTACGGTTTGATAACAGCTGAGTTAGGCTCAGCATGGCCCAGTGAGGGTGGCATATATGTTTGGGTCAAGGAGGCCTTCGGTGAGAAGTGGGCAGTCATGACCTCCTGGCTCTA
The DNA here is from genome assembly GCA_964519515.1 of uncultured Nitrososphaerota archaeon. Lineage (GTDB taxonomy): Archaea > Korarchaeota > Korarchaeia > Korarchaeales > Korarchaeaceae > Korarchaeum. The sequence goes on along the minus strand of CAZFIJ010000056.1, from coordinate 5,092 downwards.
CTGGGTCAACGTAGCTATATGGATGCCCTCAGTATACGTGCTCTTCAGCGGGACTCTCGCTCAAGTATTCGCTCCAGATCTCGATATATGGGCGCAGACGTTCATAGCTATAGTGATGACTTGGGTCACAGTAGCGGCAGGTATCCTAGAGCTGGGGAAGTCGAAGTGGATCCCCAATCTAGGTGCGATAGTTAAAGCTATAGTCCTCCTAGGGGTCGGTGTCCTCGGAGTCTACTGGACGCTGACTAGGGGCTTCGCTAACCCCTTCACCCCCCAGGACTTACTCCCTTCATGGAGCGTGGCTCTAGCTTACCTACCGGTGGTCGTGTACAACTACATGGGATTCGAGCTAGCTAGTTCAGCTGGGGAGGAGATGGTGAACCCCCAGAAGGACGTCCCGAGGGCTATAATATTCGCTGGAGCAGCTATATTCCTCCTCTATGTGATAGGGACGTTCGGCCTCCTCGCCATCCTCCCCCTAGATAAATTGAGCATAGTCACGGGCATAATAGACTCGGTCATCGAGGTCGCTAATGTGTTAGGACCTGCCGGAGAGGCCCTCATAATAATATTCGGTATAATGATATTGTACACATTCCTAGCTAATATGGTCACTTGGACGCTAGGCGCCAATAGAGTGCTAGCATCTACAGCGAGCGAGGGCCTCCTCCCCAGATCGCTAGGCCATCTGCACAGTAAGTACCTCTCGCCAGATTACGCTTACTACTTAACTGGGATCATAAGTACTTTGCTCCTAATAGGGAATGCTATACCAGCTGAGACAGTAGCTAGCATATTCTGGACGCTCTTCGCTCTCTCCAGTTTGATATTCCTGCTCCCATATTTGCTGCTCTTCCCGTCCTTCCTCAAGCTGAGGTACAAGAGGCCCGAAGTGGCTAGGCCCTACAAATTACCCGGAGGCATGCCTCTAGCATGGATATCAGCGATACTCGGTGAGTTATTCATAGCTATGGCGTGCATCTTCTTCTTCATGCCCCCCGAAGAGATAACAGATATCTTCCTCTACGAGGTCGAGCTCGCGGGAGGCACAGCTGCAGTGCTGATAATCGGTTACTTACTCTACATCTGGAGCAAGAGGGCGAGAGCTTGAGAGCATCTCAACCAGCTGAGTGGGATAGAGCTGAAGTAGTCCTCCTCTGCCAGCCTAGTATCGAGACTCTATTTGCGATACTAGAGACTAACTCCGCGAACTTCCTCTATCCATTCGATCTGAAGAAAGCTATCGAGGAGCACAGGAATTATAGGAGGAAAATTGAGGAGTTCGGAGCTAAAGTTTATGATGTTAGGGAAATGCTCACCAATAAATGCGATGATCCGGAGAACCTCAAGAGATTGAGGGGATTTGCTCTAACTAGTGTGAAGTATGCTTTCGAGGGGATATCGCGAGAGGATGGGGAGCTATTACTATCGAACCTCAAGAGGACTATAGATGTACTCAGCCCCGAGGTGCTAGCTGACGTAATAATATTAAGGCCGATAATAAATATAAGGTACAACCCGAGGGCCCTAGATCCCACTACTAAGTTCCTCTCCAGTTACTGCTTAGCTCCAGCGAATAACCTCTACTTCATGAGGGACGGGATGCTGACGACTAAAGAGGGCGTAGTGATAGGGAACTTCATGCTCGATGTCAGGAAGATAGAGAACGATATAGTCGAACTAGCCCTGAGGCAGATGGGTATAGAGCCTATATACAGAGTTAAGGAGCCTGGACATGCTGAAGGAGGGGACTTCATGCCCGCAGGAGATTTCGTCCTTCAAGGAGTAGGTCTACTAAGTGATGAGGATGGAGTGAAGCAGATGCTAGATAATGGGGTCTATGGGAACGTTGAAGTAGCTTTAGTCAGGGATCCGACTCCTGGGATGGAGGAGATGCACTTAGATACTTACTTCAACTTCTTAGGCAGTAAGCTAGCTCTACTCTCTGAGGACAGGATGATCGAGGGGAAGGAACCCTTAGTTGAGATATTCGAACCGGTAGCGGAGGAGAAGATCAGCTACAAGAGGAAGGGGGAGATGACGTTGAGGAAGTACCTTGAGGAGAAGGGATTCGAGATATTCAAGATAACCGTTGAGGAGCAGAGGAACTTCGCTCCGAACTTCCTCCTCCTTGAGGAGAAGAGGATAATAGGGGTGAAACAAGCTGGAGAATCTTTTGAGGAGAGGTTGAAAGAGTACGGCGTCAAAGCGGATCTCTTAGATTTCTCAGCTCTCACTGGAGGTTACGGAGGTCCTCATTGCATGAGCCAAGTCATATTAAGGGAGTGAGAAGGGGAAGTCATCGACTATCTCAACTTTTATTTTCGGCATGTCATTGAACTCAGTGTGGAAGTTGTAAGCGCCAGCGTTCAGAAATATTATCTTATCCCCTGGCTTCAGCTCTCTATCTAAGTAGACTGAGTACCTGAATATATCTAAGGAGTCTGGAGATCTACCTTTGAGGAGGTACCTGAAACCTCTCTCTGACTCCCCTAAGACGGGGAGCCTTATGTTCAGTAAGTAAGTGTCCATATAAGCGTTGAATATAGAGCAATCCAGAATGACGTTCCCCTCATATACATTCAGGACCTCAGCTTCTAGGGCTACTGAAGGTGCAGCTATGAATCTACCTGGTTCCATCATGAGCTTTATCCCTCTTGAGTTCAAGAAGTCCTTTAGCTCCTCTATTTCCCTCAGGACGGAGTCTATCTCAGGCTTGGAGTTCGCGTACTTCACTGGGATACCTCCACCTATGTTGACCCAATCTAAGTGCTTCAGGGAATCCGCTAAAGCTTCGGATACATCCTCCTTGAGGCTCCACTCCCCCACGTTCTGAGTCTTCCTGTGGAAATGCACACCGAGTTGATCTATAGTATCGGAGCCCCTCAGCCTCTCTATCAGCTTAGAGGCCTTCCTCCAATCTATCCCGTAGACGAAGTGCTTCCCCGTATATATCGTGTGCTCCCTCATCTTTATCCTGATGAATAAGTTTATCCTCTCCCCCCTCTCATCAACTACTTTCATGACCTTCTCGAGCTCCGGTTCGTTATCCACTATGAACCACTCGACCACCCTATCCAGTAAGTAGCTCATCTCGTCCTCCCTCTCCCCCTGCAAGTAGTAAACTGCCCTCTCCCCCTCGACTCTCTCTATCGAAGCTAGTGAACTTATACCGACTAAGGAGTCTGTCTCCCTCAGCACCTCCCAGATGTAGGGGTTAGTCTTGTAACTGTAAGCTAGAGCATCGCAATAACTCCTAGCTATCGAGTACTGCCTGAGAGCGACTCTCCTGCTCAGTATGAACTTAGCCACTCTATCACCTCAGAAGCCCCTCCTCCTTGAGCCTCTCTATAGTGTAGAAAGCGACTAAAGGGAATAAGATAGTGGCATCCCCTATCACTGTGACTGAGTCCGAATCGTCCTTTATCTTCCCCCAGCTCTTCGCTTCAGATGTAGTCGCCCCACTCATGCTTCCTGAGAACTGAGTTGATGTAGTTATGTAGATAGCGTAATCAGCTCCTCCGCTCAACAGAGTCATCAATATGGCGTGGTGCTTCGATACGCCCCCTCCTAAAGCTATCACTCCCTTCCTATCCTCCTGCCCCAGCATCATCACCATCTTCCCGAAGTCCCCGATCACATCGAGCTCGAAATCCGGATATCTCTCCCTCGCCATGAATAAGTGGAAGCCCAGAGCACCATCCGTTATAGCTGGGCAGAATACGGGGACTCCTCTCTTAGCCGCTTGATATAAGAAGGAGTTCTCATCATTCAACTTGAGCCCTATCTCCCTGAGGAACTCCGATACAGTCAGCTTCTTCTCCCCTAACTCATCTATCGAGCGTGTGATGAAGGCCTCGAACCTAGCGTAACTATCGTTACTTATCAATATATTACCGACTCTATTCATGCCTAACTCGTGCAACTCTACATCATCAGCTGAGAAGCGATGTATGTAGAACTTCTCTCCTAAGGCCTTCATCACGTCCTCCTCTATAGCTCCCACGGTAGTTATCAACACATCCACTATCCCGAGCTTCACTAACTGAGCGAAGAGTCCCCTCAGCCCTGAGGTCCCCATGTTAGATGTGAAAGTGAGTATCACCTTAGCTCCCTCTCTCTTCATCTTGACGAATATCTCAGCTGCTTTATAGAGCTCAGTAGCTTGAAATCCGGCGCTACCAAAGGATTCTACTAGCTCCTTTACTCCGATGCCGGGCTTCCATAATATGTCCTTGACGTACTCCATCCCGAATGAATCCATGATATTAATTTATTTGCTGTGGAGCCAGCACCTCACCTTCCTCCCATCTAAATCGATGAGAGGAGGCTCTCTCTCACTGCATATCGGCATTGAGTATGGGCATCTCGGGTGCAGCTTGCATCCGGGGGGCGGATTAGATGGATCGGCTACATCCCCTTTCAATGTGAGCTCCTCAAACTTAGACCTCTCTAGAGGTATCGAGGATATTAGGGCCCTCGTATACGGGTTCTTAGGATCCCTCACGACATCAGAAGTAGCCCCCTCTTCCATAACCCTCCCGAGATAGAGGACAGCTATCCTATTCGATATCAAGCTCGCTAAGACTATATCGTGAGTTATGAACATGAGGCCCTGCCCTAACTTCTCCTTGAACTCCATGAGTAACTTGAGTATCGAGGCCCTTATAGATAGATCTAAGTTCGAAGTCGGTTCATCTGCTACTATGAAATCTGGCTCTAGTAACATAGCCCTAGCTATCGCAACCCTCTGGAGCTGGCCCCCGCTCAATTGATAAGGTTTCCTCTCCATGAATTCCTCTGGAGGGGAGAGGCCAACTCTCTCCAGCATTTTAGAGACTCTATCCTCAGCTTCCTCTCTAGATATCCCGAAGTGTACTTCTAGAGGCTCGATAAGAGAATCACCGAGCTTTTGAACGGGATTGAAGCTCCCATAAGGATCTTGAGGGATTAACTGCATCCTCTTCCTCATCTTCCTGAGAGCCCCTTCACTCATATCAGTTATGTCCGTGCCATCGAATATCACTCTCCCCTCAGTCGGTTTATAGAGCCTTAGAGCTACCCTGCCTAGCGTGGATTTCCCGCTCCCGCT
>CAZFIJ010000055.1:0-2633 GCA_964519515.1 uncultured Nitrososphaerota archaeon | reverse complement strand
TTGAGGAGGAGATATTCTCTAGAGGTCATTTAGATCTCTTCCTCAAGCTCTTGTATATTTCCTCGATCCTCTTCCTATCTACTTCCTCCCCCATGACCCTAAAGTACTGCTCTAACGCTCTCTCTATCCAAGTCCTCCTCCTCATCGTGTAGAAGATGTAAGAGCTCAGGGTCACTGCCGCTAGTAGTATTATGAGCGCTATAACGGTGGTTTGTAAGCTCACGATTTCCCTCTTAGCCTCTTCATACTCCACAGCTATCCTGCCTCTCTCAGTCCTTATCTCTAGGGATTTGGATTCATTTAGCTCTATATCCAACTGAGTCGTATCAGCCACTACTCTGTACTTCCCCGGGGGTAATGTGAGCTCAACGATACCGGATTCGTTAGTGAAGGCTCTCTTCTTCACGGGGCCCACTAACTCTCCTCTCGCGAGAGGGGCTGGATCCCCTTGGAAGTCCAAGACTTTTAGAGTCAGATCGTAAGTCAGGTAATATACGCTTATCGTGTGAGGACCGGGCCCGAACTTCACCTCCGTTAAGTAGCCAAATGGAGTCTTAGTCAAGTTCTTCTCAGCTTCAGATTCATCTAGCAGGAAGATCACATCGCTTATATCGACTTCGTACCTCTCCAAGCAGCAGTCAGGGACTAAGAGGAAGAGAGATCCTCCAGTTTCGCCAGCTCTCCCAGTAGTCACGGACAAGTAGCCCTGTTTCGCATTGAAGGAAACCGCTAGCTCAGTTGAGCTGGAGACCATCGGGATGTAGCATAGTATATCGGGGAACGCGCTCACTACTTCCATAGATTCGCCTATAGCGAACGGCACTATAGCTTCAGTCCCCTCATATCCCTCGTCTCCTCCCCAGGATGCCTTCAGTAAGTAGGTGCCCGCTTCAAGCCCGCTCACATCGTATTTATAACTGAAGTTACCACTAAGCTCAGCTACCTTCCACTCCCTACCATCCTTACTTGCGGATAGAGTTACTAAAGCGTTGCTAGGTACCACCCATCCCTTTATCTCAACTGTCCCGTTCTTCTTGACCACGGGAGTGGCTTCTAAATATATCTCGCACCTTCTCTTCTTAACGAAGAAGTAAGCTGAAGCTTCTGAGCCGTAGTGGGTAGTATCGCCAGCCCAAGAAGCATCTATCTTCCAATAACCACCCATCTGAGGTACGAAACTGTGGCTGAAGTTCCCTCCGAGTCCCGTGATGACATCAGCAGGGGACTCAGTTCCACCTATCCTGTATCGTAGCTTTATGAGAGCCCCCGATATGGGAGGATCGAGCGAACCTCTGACAGTTACCTCCCTCCCAACCTCAGATACCGGGGTGACGTTCAGGAATATCCTGCTCGGGCGTTTCTCAATAACCTTCGCTACTGTCACTGTCTGCTTTAAGGTCTCAGTAACGGTGACGGGGAGGGTGATCAATATGGATTGTGTCACAGTTTCCGTTTGAGTCTCCGTAGTAGTTGTCGTTCCTGTTCTGATCCGCGTCACTGTTAGGGTCTCGGTCGTAGTGGTCGTCGTAGTTTCGGTCGTTGTAATCGTTGTAATAGTGATCGGTATCATGAAGTGCCTCCTCTCGCTCTGAACTGTCGTAGAATCGGCTGTGCAGGAGATGTACCACTCATGAACTCCACCCCCTATCCCGGAGACGGTCAGAGTAACTGGAGTATTATTGGAAGCTATGGTTGAGCCCTCAGGAGTGCCATCTATGTATAGCTCGCAGCTATATGAGTCCCTGTTCCCCACAGCTCTGAAAGTGAAGTCGATAGTATCGCTGTAAGATAAGGGGCATTCAGCCGGTGAAATCAGCTCTACTGAGAATATAGGAGGAGCTGACTCCTCAGGACCAATTGATGAAGTCGGCATGTTGGCAGCGTATTTCCTGACGAGGACCCAATCATAAGAGGTATCTTGAATATTAGGATATGTAAGGGGGGTGCCTGGAGAATACCTGTTGAATGATCCCAACCTGATATAAATCAAGGGTTTATACCAAAATCTAGGGCGATACTCTCCTGACACATCCCCTATCATCGTCCTGTCCAACCAGAACTTCACGGAGACCAATTCAAATGTTATATTATCGAAAGAGCCACTCACGCTGACGACACTTATCCCTCCGATGTACCATCTTGATGTATCTGCGCTAACGTTTAGAGGTCGGTAGGACAGATAATAACCTGGGGATGAACCACTCGCTATCCAATAGTATAGAGAGGTGGTACCGCTCCCTCTACTCATCCTCACATTCGCATCAGCGTAGTCATTATAAGGAAGAAGGTAGCTGCTTGAGCTAAGTTGCGGTATGACCCCGCCGTACGTAGTACCACTTCCCGTACCTGAATACTGGAATCTCGTCTCAACTATATAGCCGTCCTGTAATCCGAATGGGAAGGCGCATGCCTTCTCTATACCGCCCTCATTTATCCTTATGTAACCTCCCGAGGCCGTATAATTATTTGAGTAGGGGATCCACTTACTCTCATCTAATCTCCCTCTGTTGAAATCATCGAAGAAGTAGAAAGTCGCGTCCCCGTTACTCTCACTCGCAGCATTAGGATTCCCGTAATACATGTAAATAGTAGTCGAGCCCGAACTCGGTATGTGAGGCACTCTGACCCATATC